>CALFYU010000162.1 GCA_937952455.1 uncultured Planctomycetaceae bacterium | reverse complement strand
ACCCGGCAAACGCGCAGTGCGTCAAAAGCGGCACCGAAAAGGTCTTGGCCTTGCCGTAGCGGGCGATGACGGCCGGGACACCGCCGGCGGCGTCGATGTATTCCTGGGCCGCTGCCACGGTCACGGCGTAGTCGTCCGCTGTACCGGTGGCATGAAACACGGCGTGCGCCAGCATCGTCGTCGAAATGTTGCTGAGGCTCTTGACCGTATCGCCCCAGCCGCCGTCCTCGTTTTGATGATCGGCCAACCACTGCAGTCCGTCGGCGATCAATCGTCCGAATTCGGCGCGCGACGAATTGCCGTGTTGTTCCACCATCTGGAGTGCCATCACGGCTGTGGCGGTGGACAGGGCGGAGGTGGACAATTCCCCTTCCCAATGCCCCTCGCCGGTCCGCTCGGATAGGAGTCTCTCCGTCGCCGTCTGATAACAGCGCTCAATGCGATCGAGGGTCACCGGAGAATGAGTGAACACAGGCAGGCGGCATGCAAATGGGGTGGGCGATCAAAAATCGAGCTCGTCCAGACCGTCGATGAGGTCGTCGAGTTCGTCACGTTTTTCCGATGTGGACTGTTGGCGTTTGGGGATTCCGACCGTCATGCCGACCGCTTCCCGGCC
The DNA here is from genome assembly GCA_937952455.1 of uncultured Planctomycetaceae bacterium. Lineage (GTDB taxonomy): Bacteria > Planctomycetota > Planctomycetia > Planctomycetales > Planctomycetaceae > Symmachiella. Next base: position 17,466 of record CALFYU010000162.1, on the reverse strand, counting down.
GTCGGCGACGAGTTCCGTATCGCGTTCCTGCGCCGCCAATTCCAACGCACTGGGAGCACCGAACAGTTTGGAGAGATCGATCTTGAGGTTGCCGATCCCCCCCTCATCCGCACCGGCGATGCCGGGCGTCTTGTGGCCGGGGAAGATAATCGCGTTTTCCGGACAGACACGGCTACAGGCGGGGCAGCCTTTTTTACAGTTGTCTTGTTGTTCGACCAGAATCCGGTCCGCTCCGTCCACACCGTAGACGCCAAACAGGCAGAAGTCGATGCACTCCATGCAGTTCGTGCAGCGGCTGTAGTCGATCACCGGATACCAGCGGCGTTTGACCGGCGAGCCGTTGTCAATCGCATGTCCGTTTCCATCGCCATTGTCCGTGGCGGAAACGTGGCCATTGCCGTTCTTCTGCGGGTTCAGGTATTGCTGCAACTGCTGCGGCTGCGGGTTGCCGCCGATCCAGCCCATCAGATCGACCGTTTGCACGGCCGTTGATTGGGCGATCCGTTTGATTTCAGCAAGAAACTCGTCCGCGCTGTCACGGACACGGAGGTCGATCGTATAGATTTTCCGCTTCGGAGGATTCAGGGCGCCGATGGCGTTCTCGGACGGCTGAAATTGCTCATCCTCATCTTCGGCTTCCTCCTCCTCGGCCGATTTCAGTTCGCTGACACCCTCTTGGCCGCCAATCCCGTTGCGATCCAGAATCCACCGCGAGGCACGCGGATATAGCCAGGAGAGCACGACCAAGTCACCGGGCACGGATTTGAGGAACAACATGCCGGGATGGTCTGCGGTGAGGTCGTACAGGTGCGGGATCAGCGAGACCTCGACGCTGCCATCAAGCATCAACTGCGTGGCGATCTCCTCCTCGAGCTGCCGGACCTGCGGATTTTTGCTCTGAGACTGGGAGATAACAACCGTAATCCGCTGACCTGCCATAAGTCGCCGCCTCTGTCCAACTGGTTTCAAAACCCTCTGACGCACCGCGTTTACGCTGATCTTGTCGATTCACGAACAGGCGCAACCGGATTTTAAAACTGGTTCTCGCAAAGTTGCGGACCGCGCGCGTCGCGGCCGCCAGGATCGATTATAAACAACACGCCCGGCAACCTGTAGCCCCTCGATGGGCAATTACCGCACAGGCCGTTTTTTCCGGGCTATTCGTTCATTTGCCCCTTGATCATCCTCTGCGTCGACTCCCAGCCGGCAGCGAGATGCTCCAGGTATTCCGTCGGGGTGAGCGTCTGCGCATCAGTGGCAAATTCGAACAACCAGCCGGCGCCGTAATTGTCGGTGTTGATCACCGACGGATCATCGAGAACGGCGTCGTTGAACGCCACAATCCGTCCGTCGGCGGGGGCATAGAGCGTGGAGAGTGCCTTGGAACTCTCCACCTCGCCGATTTCCTGTTTTTTGCGGACGACGGTGTCGGGGTCGATCGCCCAATCCAAGAAATAGACGTCCTGCAGCAGCCGCACGGAGTATGCGGTGAATCCGACGCGATAGTTTTCACCGGACCGCTGCAACCAGAGATGGCTCTCAAAATAATTGCGGTCACTGGGAAAACGGACTTCGAAGATGCCCATCATGAAGATCAGGTCGCCGGACATCTGTGTTTGCCGCTGGGGGGATGAGTTGGGGGATCGGGGCAAACCGCCCGGATCGGTCAGTCAGAATTATCTGCAGTTGCCGCGACCTGTTCAACGTCGGCGGCATCTCGGGACGGGGGTTCGTGAAGCGGAACGATCCAAAACACGGTCAAGGCACGTCCCACGAACGAAACAAAAAACAGGACTTGGTAGGGATCCGGGTGAAATCCCGAACCGATGGGGAGCAACCATCCGTCGCTCAAATTGGTAAACAGAAATCCGCCCAACATCCCGCTGATGCCGGCAATCAGGCCTGCCACGTGGCGAAACAGGGCGATATTCGCGGCGTTGTCACTTTGAGGTGAAAGTTTGAGCATCAGATTGGGAGCGGCGATATTAACCGCACCCCAGCCGCCCCACATCACATAGGCCCCGAAAACCCACCACCACTGTGCGACACCCGCCAGAGAAAAAAAGGGCAGGGCGGCCGCGGTGGCCAGGACGCCGGCAATCAGCGGCGTCTTGGTCCCGAACCGGTCGGCGACAATACCGGTCCACCAGGAGACTGGAATCTGCACCAGCTTCATCACGCTGGACAGCAGGTAATACGTTCCCAGCGAAATCGCCAACGGCCCGTAGAGAAACTTAAACACCACGACCTGCGTCAATCCCGACCAGAACGCCAGCCACCAACTATAGTAACAAAGATGCCGAAACGGGCGGTCCGCCAGTGCGCGGCCCAATCCCTGCAGGGTCACGGAACCACCGGATATTCCCCGCTGTTGGTAATTCAATGCGTCCGAATGCTCGCGGACCGGGATCGAGGGGATGCGGAGCATCGGCCACAGCGCCGCCAGCAATAGCCCGATCCCCAGCAGCATCGTCCCCATCAACGCCCAGAGTGCCTGCTGGTTGGAATAGATCTCGCGCCAATAGCCGCGGGCGTATCCGGCGGCGACGGGGACGACGAGCATCACCACCAGCGTGGCGATCTGCCGCAGCGCGAAAAACCGCCCCCAACGATGGTCGGGAACGAGATCGGACAACCAGGAGAAATAGGCCACAAACGCGACCGCCTGCGCCGCTTGAGACACGGCGAGACAGGCGATCATGATGAGTACGGGATCGATTCCCGCCGGCCGCAGCGCGGGAAATCCCAACGAGGGAATGCCCAACAGCGCCGCTCGCGATATCAGCGAGCAAATCAACCAGGTTCGTTTGCGGTCCCCCAACCAGCGGATGATCGGCCGTCCGGCCAGCGCCAGGATTCCCACCGTTTCGGGCGTCGCCATTAAGACCGACAGGACCCGCGGGCTGGCCCCCAAGTCGGACGCGAAATAGGTCAAAAACCCGCCCGAGGTGAGCGTATGGCCCGCCGTCCACAACACCGAATTCCACAGCACCGCGCGGGTCGTGGCATTGAGATTGTCCGAAGGCGTCACGGCGGGCGCTCCAGTGGCCGGATCACGGGTGGATGTTGGGACGTTGCGACAGCGGTATTTTCGATCATAACACGTCGGACCGAAATTTTCAGACATGCTATGTCGGTCGCAGCATGGTCAATCGATCCACCTTGCCCGCAATGGTTTCGACTGCGACAATGCGTTTGAAGCCAATCACCAGGAGTCACACACGATGGCCACCACAGCCGAAACTCACACGACGACTTTTCCGGAGAATTGGACCGTCGCCGACTTGCAGAAGCACTTGGGGGACATCCCGGCCGAACGCATCCGCGTCACCCCCCCGCCGGGACACGCGACCGAAGCGGACTTGATCCGCGTCAACGACCGCAAGCAAGGCCTCTGTGAATTGATCGACCATGTGCTCGTGGAGAAGACGATGGGAAGCTTTGAATCAGAATTGGCCGCATTCATCATTTTTTTCCTGCACGATTTTCTGCGAGACCACAACCTAGGCATCGTCTTGGGCGAAGCAGGCCAGTTGCGTATCTTTCCCGATCAAATCCGCGTCCCGGATGTGGCCTTCATCGCCTGGGATAGCTTTCCTGATCGACGACGTCCCAGTGGCGCAGTTTACGGTGTTTCCCCCGACCTGGCGGTCGAAGTGCTCTCCCAAGGGAACACCAAGGCCGAGATGGATCGCAAGTTGCGCGAATATTTTGACGCGGGAACAAAACTCGTCTGGTATCTCGACCCTCAGGCGCGGCACATGCGTGTCTATACCTCACCAAACGATGTGACGGTCATCGACGAATCGGGCACCGTCGACGGCGGTGTCGTGTTGCCGGGATTTTCGATGTCGCTGCGGGAATTGTTTGAGCGGGCGGAACGGGGGGCTCCGGAACAGCCGTGAGTCATTTCGCCAAACGGGCATAAAGTGGCGGGCCGAGGATCAACAGGCCGATGATCACCGCGGCAATCGACAGGACCAGCACGGCCGCCGACGCGACATCCTTGGCCCGTTGGGCCAATTCATGCCGCTGGGGGGACACCAAATCGAAAACCGCTCCCAGCGCGGTGTTGACCAGTTCGCTGGAAATCACCACCGCGATGGTGAGCACCAGGACGGCCCAGTCCCAAAGAGAAACGTGCAACCAACCGGCCAGACAGCAGACGGCGACGGCAACCACGGCGTGAATCCGCAGATTTCGTTCGTGGCACCACGCTTGCCATAAACCGGAGAAAGCGTAGACGAAACTCTGCAGCAGGGGCGACCGTTTCATTCCGCCGCCCCTTCCAGCCCGCCGAACTGCCGCACCGCTTCATACATCACAGCCGTGGCTGTGCTCGCCAGATTCAGACTGCGGACTTCGCCCCGCATGGGATAGGCGAGCGTGTGCGCCGCGTTTTCTTGCAGCAGGGCTTCGGGTAGCCCACGGGTCTCGCTGCCGAAGAGCAGTACGTCGCCCGGCTGAAAGTCGGCTTCCCAGACCAGCCGGCGGCCGAATTTGGTGATGTACCACCACCGCCGCTGGGGCAGCCGCTCGCGGATTTCCCGCAGATCGTCGACCGCTTCCCAATCGACGAACTTCCAATAATCCATCCCCGCCCGGCGGAGGTGCTTGGCGTCCAGGTGAAACCCCAGCGGCCGCACCAACCACAACTTAGCCCCGATCGCAACACAGGTGCGGCCGATGTTGCCGGTATTTTGCGGAATGTCCGGCTGATAAAGGACGACGTGCAACAGCGGTTCAAGTTTCTCAGACATCGCGACCGAACATCCACCGCCATCCAAACAAAAACTGGAATCATTGTCCGCTCTCAGCCCCCGGCTCTGCCGGGGGGCGAGTTACGATTTTGCAATCGCTAACGACACTTCTACCGAACCCACGGTAACGATCTTCCCGCCCGCGGGCGACGCATCACTGCGGTTCACCGCATCCGCCAACGTCTCGCGGCAGATGTATTCGCCCCATGTCTCCATCATGCCGACGACTTCGCCATCGTCGCTGGAATACGTCACCACAATCCGATCCTCGATCTCCAAATCCGCATCCTTTCGCAACTGCTGCACGTGCCGCACGAAATCGCGGGCCATCCCTTCCTGGACCAATCCCGGCGTCAGCGACGTGGAAAGCGCGATCTGTACGCCGTCCTGGTCCGCCGCCGCCCAGTCGGCTGCCTGTTCGGTGCCGACCATTACGTCGTCGGGCCCCAATTCCACCGATTCGCCCCCCAGCGTGACGGTTACCGCCTGGCCGCTGCGGAGCGGCGCGAGTAGGTCGCCGTCCAATTCGGGCAATTCCTTGCGAATGGCGCCCAACAGTTTTCCGTACCGCGGGCCGAGCGTTTTGAGGTTCGGCTTGTAGGTGTAGGAGACCAGTTCGTCCAGGTGCTCGCAGCCGGTGATCTGCTTGACGTTCAATTCCTCTTTGATCACGTCCGCGAGATTTTCGATCGCTGCCAGATGGGCGGGGTTGGCACAGGCGAACCGCAGTTCCGCCAGCGGCTGCCTCACACGCAGACTCGTCTTTTCCCGCAGCCCGTGGCCGAGGTTCACGACCAATTGCGCCAGGGCCATCCGCTGGCTCAGTTCCGGATCGAGCAGCGCCTCATCGGCTTGTGGGTATTCGCAGAGATGCACACTCTCCGGGGCGTTCTTATCGACCGCGCGGACGAGGTTTTGATACAGCCGCTCGGTGAGAAACGGGATCACGGGGGCGAGCAGTTTCGTCAGCGTGACCAGCACGTCGTACAGCGTCTGATAGGCGGCCAGTTTGTCCCGATCGCCGGCGTCCTTGGAACGCCAGAACCGGCGGCGGTTGCGGCGGATGTACCAGTTGGAGAGATCATCGATAAACCGCGCCGCTTCTTTCAGAAAGCCGGCGACGTTGAACTCCCGCATTTCCGTGTTGGCCGTTTGGATCAACGCGTGCAGGTTGGCCAGCACCCAACGGTCGATCTCCGGGCGCTCGGCGACCGGTACCGCTTCGGCTGTGACGTCGAATTCATCGAGCCGGGCGTAGTTCACGAAGAAAGTGTAGGTGTTCCAGAGCGTGATCAAGATCTGCCGCCGGGTCTCATCGGCGGGGGCACTGACCACGGCGCAGGTGGGAACTCCTTCTGCCGTCTGGTCGGCCGGACCGTCAGGCGTTTCCAAAGTGACCCGTTTGTCCGGATTTCGATGTCCGAACCGCAAGTCGGCGGCCGGGTTTTGAGCCAGAAACATCCACCGCATCGTGTCGACACCGACTTGCTCAGCCGCTTCCTCAAACCAGATGGCGGTGCCGTCCGATTTGTGCATCGGCTTGCCTTCTTCGTTCATCACCAGCCGGTGTCCCAGCAGGGTTTTGAACGGCGGCGAGTCGTCCATCATCGTGGCCATCGCCAGCAGGGCATAGAACCAGTTGCGGAACTGGCCGGGGAAGCATTCGGTGACGAAATCGGCCGGGTACCACTTTTTCCATTCGTCGCGGTTGCTGTTGTAGTGCATCGTCGAGAACGGCACGATCCCCGCGTCGAGCCAGGGATTGCCCACGTCGGGAATCCGCGACATGACGTTGCCGGTTTTGGGGTTTTCGATTTTAACCTTGTCGATCCACGGCCGGTGCGGCGTGTTGCCTTCGAATTCGTCCCAGCCCTCGACGGCTCGTTCCTTCAGTTCCGCCAGCGAGCCGATGACTTCGAAATCGCCCGTCTCGTCATCGATCCAGATCGGCAGTGCCAGTCCCCAAAAGCGCTTTTTGGAGATCATCCAGTCCCGCATGTTGGTCAGCCATTCCAGTTCCCGTTCTTTGCCGTCGATCGCTTCGGGGAGCCAGCGGATTTGTTCGGTGACCGCTTTGATTTCGTCCCGCCAGTCCATGTCTATGAACCATTCGTCGACGAGGCGAAACACCAATTCGTCGCCGGTTCGCCAACAGTGCGGATAGATGTGCGGATAACTTTCGACCGACACCAACAGGTGTTTTTCCTTCAGTTTTTCGAAGACCAACTCCGCCGTCTCCGGATCATTCGCGCGGCGGCCGGTGAAATCGCCGAATTCCGCGGTGAACGTGCCGTCCTCTTGCAGCGGGGCGATGCCGACGATGCCATGTTCGGCACCAAGCTTATGGTCGATGTCGCCGCAGCCGGGCGCGATGTGCACGATGCCCGTTCCCTCGCCGGCCACGACGTTCGGCTTGCCTTTGGAGTCGCGCCCGCCGTCGATCACGCGGTGGCAGGAGATGCCCGTTTTGTCGGCTAACGAATCGTCTTCGGGTACGCCACCTGCTTGTTGTTGCGCCGGCAAATCGTCGAACGGGCCGTCGTACTCCCAACCGACCATGTCGGCGCCGGTGATCGTGTCGACGATTTCGAACCCGCCCTGTTCTTTGAAGATCTGCCCGATTGATTTCAGTTTGGGGACGTCCTTGGGCCATTCCCATTCGGGGCGGCCGAAGCCCTCTTTGAACTCCCGCGACAGCCGCTGGAAGTCGAGGTTCTCCTTGGCGAAGTAATAGACCGCGCCGTCCCGCTTCGACTTGAGCTTGACGTATTCCAAATCTGGGTTGACGGCAGCGGCGACGTTGCTGGTCAGCGTCCAGGGAGTCGTCGTCCAGACGAGCAGGTATTCATGCTCGCGGCCCCGCAGCGGAAACCGCACGAAAACCGATTTGTGCACCGAGAGTTTGCGGCCGTCGGCGACTTCCATTTGGCTATAGGCGGACCCCGCGCGGCCGGACCAGGGCATCACGTCGTGTCCGCGGCGGATTTTGCCCCGCTCGAAACATTTCTTGAGGAACGTCCAGATCGTCTCGTTGTTTTCGGTGGAGAAGGTGAAGTAGCTGCCCCCCCATTCCGGGCAGCCGAGGCGACCGACCAGTTGATGTGCGGGGCCGGTCTCGGTCTTGCCCGACGGGGTGGTGATCGTCACCGGCTCATCGCGGCCGATTCCGTCGGAGAGTTTGCGGAGCGTGTCCGGGTCGTCCCAGTCCATCCAATAACCCAGACGGATCGACTGCTCCGTCTGCCGGGCGGCATATTTGAGAACGCGCTGTTTGCAGGCGTTAGAGAACTTGTCGATCCCTAGTTCTTCGATGGCCGCTTTGGTCGTAAAGCCGAGGTCGCGTTCGACCTCGATCTCGACCCACAGCCCCTGGCAATCGAACCCGTTCTGGTAGCGCAGTTCGTGCCCGTTCATGGCGAAGTAGCGCTGATAGGCATCCTTATAGGTCCGGCCCCAGGCGTGGTGCACGCCCATGGGGTTGTTGGCGGTGATGGGACCGTCCAAAAAACTCCAGGCGGGTTTGCCGGCGTTTTGCTTGCGCAATTTATCGAAGATCCGACCCGATTCCCAAAACTTGAGAACGTCGTGCTCCCCGCGGATGAACTCGGCGTCGGCCGAAACTTTTTCAAACATGACTCTTCAGTTTTCCTGTCCAAACAATACGCAGCCCGAAATGAAAACCACAGCAAGTAGTGATCCGTCAACCGATCAACGTCAGGCACAAAAGTGGGGTGGGTGGCCCAGCCGGAACTGGCTGGGTCGCGAAGCGACAAGAAGCCGCGCCATGTGCGTCGATTATTGAATGAACGCACATGGCGCCGCTTCTTGTGCCTGACGGCACCCAACCGCTACGCGGTCGGGCCACCCCTGAAAAGGTACCTGTTCGATTGGACTTTTAAAGTTAGTCAAAGCACTACGAATTGGCGGCCAGTCGTCCTAAGACGTCCGGAATCACCTTGGCCAGTCGCGTTCCCCCTTCGCCGGCCACTTGGATGATCGCATCTATATTGACCGGTTCCAAGGCATCGGGGAGGCAAATATCGGTCACGATCGAAAACGCCAACACTCGCAAACCGGCGTGAGCTGCCACGATCACTTCCGGCACGGTCGACATGCCGACCAGGTCGGCGCCCCAATTGCGCAGCATGCGGTACTCGGCCCGCGTCTCCAGGTTCGGTCCGGCGACCGCTACAAATACCCCCCGGTGAGCGCGGATGCCCAACTCCAACGCCACCGTCTGGGCCAGTCCCATCAAGTCCCGGTCGTAGGGTGCGCACATGTCGGGAAACCGGGGGCCGAGATTGTCGTCGTTCTTGCCGATGAGCGGGTTGTCCCCCATGAAGTTGATATGGTCCTCGATTACGACCAGATCGCCCAGATCGTAGTGCGGGTTCATTCCGCCGGCGGCATTGGTCACGACCAGGATTTCCACACCCAGCTCACGCATCACCCTCACGGGAAAGGTCACCTCCCGCATCGAGTAGCCCTCGTAAAAATGAAACCGTCCCTCCATGGCCACGATGGGGACGCCGCTCAAAGTTCCGCAGACGAGTTGTCCGGTATGTGTTTGCACGGTTGAAACGGGGAAGTGCGGAATCTCCCCGTAGGGAATGGTCGCCTGCTGGTCGATCGCGGCCGCCAGTCCTCCCAAGCCGGTTCCCAAGATCAATCCGACCCGCGGCACGGTCGTGAACCGTTCGCGGATCGCATTGGCGGCGTGCTGTATTTCCTCTAACAGTTCGCTCACAATTTGAGTGCCTTTGCCGTTGATTTCCCCAGTTCCCGGCCGCGAATGTCTATCGCCGGACGTTCCGATTGTACTCTCCACGACCGGAGGCGAAAGGGATACGCGCGGGAGAATCTCGGCAAATACGCAACGGCGAACGTATTGCGGTGAGGCGTCGCTCGTACGCGGCCGGGGGCCACGGATTGTGAAGCGGTCTGCTAATCGTCGATGACGTCAAAATTGAGGTCGGACAGCAGAGCCTGGAACTCCGGCACGTTGTGCAGCCCAGTCAAATCGGGGTCCATTAGCAAATGGTCGATGTCCCAATATCCGAGTTGAATGGCCCGCCGCAGGGCGTCGACCGCCTCGTGCGTCCGTCCCAGCAACGAATAGCTGCACGCCAGATTGTAGGCGACTTGCGGCACTTGCGGACGGAGAATCGAAAGCCGACGATCAATCTCTAGGGCCTGTTCGTGGCGCCCCTTGAGCGTGAGCAGTTGCCCCAATTGCACCAGCACGTCGGCATACGCGGGCGATTTCTCAGCGAGGCGGCCGAAAAAGTCCAATTCGAAATCGGACTGCGAGCGGGTGAGGATCTCCGCCAGCGTCAGATCCGCCTGCGGTTCGCCCTTTTTTGTCGCGTTGGAATCATCCGCTCGTGACATTGCCGTCAGCCTCGCGAAACGCAGCTTACTAGTCCTGGCTTTTCGTCGAACGAAACGCCGAAATGAGATAAATCGAGAATCTTCAATTCTCCGTCATCGCCAAAAATGACAATGGCGTGCAGGTGCGTATTCGGCCGCCGGGGCATTGAATCCGCCCGCGGTCGGAATTATAGCGCGCCATTTACGGGGAGCAACAGGTGAAAAACCCGGAGTTTGCGGCGGCGCACATTTGCCACGATTTCTTACGACGGGTTTCCAAACCCTCGGACGCGTCACCTTTGCACTTGTATGACAGTTTCACGAACAGGCGCAACCGCGTTTTGAAACGAGTACTACAGATCCCGCCACGATCAACGGCCGAATCGCAGCGGCAACGCGGCGTGCCTGCCTGTGGCGAGAGAAGCAGTCGACACTTGGCCGTTGCGAATTTTGCGGGGCATTTCCCAGCGGCCGGCGCGTTGGCCGCTGGGGGCGAATCAACGAGTGAGCGATGGAATATTCCCCGGGGGCCGGGTCGACGGGTGCGCACGAGGACATGGGCACCCAAGGCTAAGCGGCACACTTTGAGAGGACCAACGCGGTGTTAGAAGTCGTCGTCGTCGAGGTCGTCGTAGTCATCGTAGTCGTCATCCTCGTCTTCGTCGTCTTCCTCTTCGTCGTCTTCGTCGTCAAATTCGTCGTCCTCGAGTTCGTCGTCGTCGTCGAGGTCGTCAAGGTCGTCGTCGAGGTCCTCGTCTTCCAGCTCGCTTTCGTCGAAGTCGTCGAGGTCTTCGTCGTACTCGTCGTCCTCGTCGTCTTCGAATTCGTCGTCCTCAGGTTCCTCTTCGTCCTCCGAAACGACGTCCGGAGGAAACGGACGCTCAGCGTTCGCCCAAAATTCGGGAACTTCGCCCCCCATCTCCAGAGGCCAATCGGTCAAACCAATTTCAGGGTTCACAACTTGCATAGTGTTCGTCCTCGAAAGCATCCTTCCTGCGTGATCCTCAGATGAGCCGCACGAATCACCCCGATTCGAACGCCAGCCCCGTCCTTCAAACGGGAAATCTGAAATGGTTGTACGTCGATTTCCACGATAACAATTGCCAGGCGGCCGTCACCGGTCGGTGAGAATTGCTCCCGCTGTTTCGCCTGCGACTCTACGCCTCGCATGTCACGACTGATCGTCCTCGCTCGTGAGATGCAAAACGCAGCCTTTTTGTCCGCAGCCGCCGGCCACCAGTTGAGCAAAACGATGGCCACGCCGCAAGCCGCAAGTCACCGTGTGACTGCCCTGATTATTAAAGTTTCCATCCTTTGTCAAGCGTTTCCTGAAGCGGCATTCTCACCCGTCATGCGACAATGTCAATAGGCTCCGACGACGGTCGGGTGCGGCCCTTTTGTCCTCCCCAAATTCCAACCGAATCGCGCGCACCGTTAACCCCCGCCAAGCCACGTTTCGAGGTCCGCAACCACGCCCGACGGCCGAAGATCATGCGTCTCGACGTTGGTCGCTGACGGGATGCGATACCGGGGCTTGGGCAGAATTCGCGATGTTCGCTACCATCGCTCGACGGGGCCGTTGGGAACCCTCACTTCGGCCGTGGGACGGCAACTGGCGCGCTCACCGTGCCGGAGGTGGATTTGTTCGACGATCGACTCGAATTCCACGACCGACTCGAATCGCCGCAGCCGGTCCTCTAAGTCCTCCGGAATCCCCAAGCGAGCGCCGTTCCAGGCGGCGAATTTGCGGAACATCAGACAACTCATGTGCTCGCCGTGCTGATCGAGCATTAAATAGAAGTGTCGCCGGAGGAATGCGATCTGCTCCTCAGCCGGCGGTTCCCAGGGTGAGAAATCCCCTGCGACGGCTCGCTTTAGCCGCTGAAAAATCCAAGGATCCATCAGTGCTCCTCGGCCGATGGCGACCGCTGCGCAGCCGGTGATTCGTCGCATGGCGATCGCATCTTCTATCGACCGCACGTCGCCGTTGCCGACGACCGGAATTTGCTCAACCGCCTCGACGGTCGCACGGATCCCCTCTAGATCGACGTGTCCGTGAAAGCCCTGCTGGCGGGTGCGGCCGTGAATTGTGATCGCTGCCGCGCCCAGTTGCTCAAACGCCCGCGCCAACGTCGGGGCGGTGATGTGGTCCCGGTCCCAGCCAAGCCGCATTTTTACGGTCACGGGGACGCGGACCGCATCGACCACCGCCGCTACGGTGCGGCTTGCATTGTCGACATCGCACATCAATCGTGCGCCGCCGCCGTTGCCGGTCATTTTGGCCATCGGGCAGCCCATGTTGAGATCCAGCCCCTGGTAGCCGCGATCCTCCAACCATTGTGCCGCCCGCACCAATTCCTCCGTCACACCGCCGAAGATTTGAACCGACAGCGGACGATCGACATCGTTCGTGGCGATCAGTTCCATCGACTTGCGACTTTTGTGGCCGATTTGGTTGGCGAGCACCAGGTCCGTGGTCGCCAGACCCAACCCGCCTAGTTCGCGTACCACCTGCCGAAACGCCAGATGCGTGTAACCCGCCAGCGGGGAGAGGAAATACCGCGATTCCAGCGTGCGGCCCCCGATGCAGATCTGCGGATCCTCATCGCCGAACGGCCGCGGATCGGGGGAACTTTGTAACGACGGGGGATTGGAAAGCCGTGTGGATGCTGAGTCCATGACACAACGTTGACGAGATCTTGTGGACGATTTAGAGCTTCAGGTCCCGTAGGAGTTCTCGCAACTCCTCCAGCGGCAGACCGATGACATTGCTCAGACTGCCGGTCACCGACTTGACGAACATGCTGCCGGCCCCCTGGATCGCATAGCCGCCTGCTTTCCCGCGCGGTTCCTCAGTGTGGAGATACCAGTCTAACAGATCATCGTCGACGTCGACCATACCGACCTGTGTGGCGACGATTCGCTCAATCCGCCCATCGGAACTCTCAGCGACGCATAGCGCGGTCAATGCCGTATGCTCGCGGCCAAAATAGAAATCGCGGAACCATTCCGCCACGACCTCTCGCCAATCCTCCTGTTCGGGAGGCTGGCCGAGCACAAACAGCTCGCTTCCGTCCCCTTCTCCTACGATCACCGTATCGGCAGCAATGACGACATCGAAGAGTGTTCCCGCTGCAGCGAGTTGTCCGCAGACATCATCGCATTTGTCGCGGGCAATTTCCGCCACCCGGGCGATGATCGATTGCCAGTCGTGCAATTCGTCGAACCCGGCTTCCTCCTCGTCGAGTGGTGGTAGAACTTGGATCGATTCCGCAGGCACGAGATGTGCCAACAGTTCTCGCCGGCGGGGCGAACGGGAAGCGAGGACAACGCGTTTCATCAGTTCGCGGCCGATTGGCTGGTTTCGGCCGCCCAATCCTGCAGCGCCCGCACGCGGGGTTTGGGATCCTCGGCCAAGGCCTCCATCGCCCGCGCCACGGCCTGGCAGCCGCTGAGGGTGGTGATACAGGGGACGCCGTGTGAGACGGCGGCCGCGCGGATTCTGCCTTCGTCGGTCCGCGCGCCCTTGCCGTTGGGCGTGTTGAGAATCAGATGGATGTCATCGTTGGCCAAATAGTCCAGCAGATTCGGCCGGCCTTCCTGGATCTTGCGTACCGTTTCGACTTCGATTCCCGCTTCCCGCAGGACTGCCGCCGTCCCCGCCGTACAGACCAATTGATAACCTCGGCGATACAACATGCGAGCCGGGCCGATGATCGCCTGTTTGTGCGGGGCCGCGACGCTGATGAAGACCTTACACGGCTCGCGGGGCAGTTCACAGCCGGCTGCCAGCTGGCTCTTGGCGAACGCCAGCGAAAACCGTTCGTCGATCCCCATGACCTCGCCGGTGGAACGCATCTCGGGGCCCAGAATGATGTCCACGCCGGCGAACCGCTGGAAGGGGAACACGCTCTCTTTGACCGAGTAATACTCGGGCCACGGTTCGGTCGTGATGCCCTGTTCTTCCAATGAAACGCCCACCATGATCTTCGCCGCCATGCGGGGCAGCGAAATGCCGGTCGCCTTGGAAACGAATGGACTAGTGCGGCTGGCGCGGGGGTTTACTTCCAAAATGTACACTAAATGATTGCCGTTGACTTCCTTGACGGCGAACTGAATGTTCATCAGACCACGGACATTCAGTGCCCGCGCCAGGGCATAGGTCGCCTCTTTGATTTCGGCAATCGCTTCGTCCGACATTGAGAACGGCGGCAAGGCACACGCCGAATCACCCGAGTGCACGCCCGCCTCTTCGATGTGCTCCATCACGCCGCCGACTAACGTCCGCTGGCCGTCGGAAATGGCGTCGACGTCGACTTCCGTCGCGTCTTCTAGGAACTGATCGATCAATACCGGATGGTCCGGCGACGCATCGACCGCTTCGGTCATGTACTTGACCAGCGACGACTCGTCGTAACAAATCTCCATCGCCCGGCCGCCCAACACGTAGCTGGGACGTACGAGAATCGGATAACCAATTCGCTCCGCTGCTTGCCGTGCGCCGTCGACGTTCGTGGCGATCCCGTTGGGGGGCTGTCGCAGGCCGAGTTTTTCCAAAATCGCTTGGAATTTTTCGCGGTCCTCGGCCGCGTCGATCATTGCCGGCGACGTGCCGATGATCTTTACCCCAGCCGCTTCCAGGCCGCGCGCCAGATTCAGCGGCGTTTGCCCGCCGAATTGCACGATCACACCGTCGGGCTGCATGCGGTCGCAGATATTGAGCACGTCTTCGGTCGTCAGCGGTTCGAAGAACAGGACGTCCGAGGTATCGTAGTCGGTCGAAACCGTTTCCGGGTTCGAATTGACCATGATGCTCTCGATGCCCAGTTCCCGCAGTGCGAAGGAGGCCTGACAGCAGCAGTAATCGAACTCGATTCCCTGTCCGATGCGATTCGGGCCGCCCCCCAAAATCATCACCCGCTTCTTGTCGGGGTTCAGCGGCGGCGTTTCGTTCTCGGATTCGTAGGTCGAGTAGTAGTAGGGCGTGTAGGCTTCAAATTCCGCCGCGCAGGTGTCGACTTGCTTGAACGTCGCGACGATGCTCCGCTCTTTGCGGTGCCGGCGAATGTCCATTTCCGACGCGGCCCACCAGAAGGACAATTGCCGGTCGGAAAAACCGTTGCGTTTGGCTTTGAGCAACAGCGCGTCGTCGACGTCTTCCAGTCGCGTCACCTGGCGGATTTCGTCTTCGATCTCCGTCAGTTCCAAGATGTTGTCCAGAAACCAGGGATCGATCCGCGTCAGTTCGTGCACCTGTTCCAGCGACATGCCCGACTTGAAGGCGTAGCGGATGTAGTACAAGCGGTCGGCGTTGGGGGTTGCCAGTTTTCGCTGGATTTCATCTTCGGCCGGCTGGTGGAGCGTGCCCCACAAGTCGTTCTTTCCGCCTCCCAATCCGAAGTGTCCGGTTTCCAGGCCGCGGACACCTTTTTGCAGCGACTCCTTGAACGTGCGGCCGATGGCCATCGTTTCGCCGACCGATTTCATTTGTGTCGTCAGCACCGCGTCCGCTTCGGGGAACTTTTCGAACGTCCACCGCGGGATTTTAGTGACGACGTAGTCGATCGTCGGCTCGAAACAAGCCAATGTTTCGCGGGTGATGTCGTTGGGGATCTCGTCCAGCGTGTAACCGACGGCCAACTTGGCAGCGATTTTGGCGATCGGGAAGCCGGTCGCCTTGGAGGCCAACGCGCTGGAGCGGCTGACGCGGGGATTCATCTCGATCACAATCATGCGGCCGTTTTCGGGATTGACGGCGAACTGCACGTTCGACCCGCCCGTCTCGACACCGATTTCGCGCATGATGGCGATCGTGGCGTCCCGCATCCGCTGGTATTCCTTGTCGGTCAGCGTCTGTGCCGGAGCGACGGTGATCGAATCCCCCGTGTGCACGCCCATCGCGTCAAAGTTTTCGATGGCGCAAATGATCACGACATTGTCGTTCTTGTCGCGCATTACCTCCATCTCGTACTCTTTCCAACCGATGATCGACTCTTCCAAGAGCACTTCACCGACCGGAGAAAGATCGATCCCCTTTTGGACCATCGTGTCGAATTCGTCGCGGTTGTAGGCGATGCCGCCCCCCACGCCGCCGAGTGTATAACTGGGGCGGATCACAGTCGGCAGTCCAATCGCTTTGAGCGCTGCCCGGGCCTCGTCCATGTTGTGAACCGTGCGGCTCTCTGCCACGTCCAATCCGATTTTGACCATCGCGTCCTTAAAGGACTGCCGCCCCTCGGCCTTGGCGATGACCTCTTCTTTGGCGCCGATCAGTTCGCAATTGAGCTGCTTGAGAATCCCGCGGCGGGCCAAATCCATCGCCGTGTTCAGTCCGGTCTGCCCCCCCAGCGTGGGGAGCAGGGCGTCGGGCCGCTCGATTTCGATGATTTTTTGAACGTATTCCCAGGTGATCGGCTCAATATAGGTGCGATGGGCGGTCTCCGGGTCGGTCATGATCGTGGCCGGATTGGAGTTGACCAATACGACTTCATAACCCTCTTCCCGCAGCGCCTTGCAGGCTTGGGTCCCGGAATAGTCGAATTCGCAGGCCTGGCCGATGACGATCGGTCCGGAGCCAATGATCAAAATCTTGTGAATGTCATCACGACGTGGCACGACCGCGTATCCCTCTTCAACTGGCTAAAAAACCGTTGTGCGCGGGTCTCCCGACCCCGCACGTCGCCGGGTGCCACTGGCGGCTCGCCCGCCGGTGCGCGCAGTCCGATCCAAAACCGCATTTTTTGTGGAAAACCGCACGAAAATCCCCTTCTTACGGATCGTCGGCGCAAAGTTGGTCCAGGATAGCAAGATGCGCGGCGGTTGCAAATCGTACGGCGGGGGATTTTCGTTGCAGCGACCGCGATGCAACCAGCGCCTCGGCATGCGTCATTGCGCTCAAGCGACAAATATCTGGTAACATTGCCGCCAAACCGTTGCCGACCCAATCCTCGTTACCGAAAGGCCACGACGATGACCCATTTACCAGAAGAAGACATGGTGCGGCTGTGGGAGTTGCACACGCAGCTGGAATTCAAAACCAAGGATGCGGTCGCCACGGTGGCGACGATGTCGCCGGAGAACTATGTCAATCACGTCCCCGTGATGACCGGCGGGCGTGGGCATGACGAGATGATCGAGTTTTACGGCAAGCATTTCATCCCCCACATGCCGGCCGACACCTCGCTGCGGCTGTTGGCCCGCACGGTCGGCAAAGACCGGCTGATCGACGAGTTCGTGTTCTCGTTCACACATGACGTCGAAATGGACTGGATTCTCCCCGGCGTCCCTCCCACGTACTGCGAGGTGGAAGTCCCCACGGTGGTCGTCGTCCAATTCG
>CALFYU010000161.1 GCA_937952455.1 uncultured Planctomycetaceae bacterium | reverse complement strand
GTATTGGGAACAAGACCGGCTTGTGCCAAACCGAACGTCATCCGCGACCACCACAGCGGTCGAAAGGAATAGGCGAATGACGTCCAGACGGTCAGCACCGACCAGATGACACTTAAGCCGGCCAAAGTTTTCCGTGTGCCGAAACGGGTTCCCAGCCAGCCGCCGGGGACCTGGCAAATGAAGTAGCCTAGCCCCCAGGCCGCCATCACTTGGCCCATCTGCGTGTCGCTCAGTTGCAATTCGCGGCCGATGGTGGTGTTGGCCACGGATAGGCAATAGCGGGTGAGATAGGCACTGACCGACGCCAGGGAAATGAAGACCAACACGCCGTAGCGGACGATGGTCGGTGAGGCATCATGCGGCGAAGAAATTCCG
Source organism: uncultured Planctomycetaceae bacterium (assembly GCA_937952455.1). Taxonomy (GTDB): domain Bacteria; phylum Planctomycetota; class Planctomycetia; order Planctomycetales; family Planctomycetaceae; genus Symmachiella. The sequence goes on along the minus strand of CALFYU010000161.1, from coordinate 9,689 downwards.
GCCATCGTCGATCGTTCCCCAGGCTGCCTGCGGCGGTTGTTTCCTGGAGTCTAACAGAATGCCGGGCGGAACGGGTGCGGGCGGCCGGATTTCATGACGTGCAATTCGCATGCTCATTATGGTTGCCAATCGGTGGAGGCGGGTTAGGTTGAATCGCTCGGTATGTGCCGTGCATGATCGGAAGAGTTGAAATCAACATTCACGCCAAAAGTATCGTCTTCATCGCGTGACCAATAGGCGGCCAAAATCCCAGCGACGACGGCCATTCCGAGGAGTACGACAAGTGACTTCGAGCGTCCCATGACCAAAAACAATATCGGCATTAGGATAAGCGGCCCAATGGTTGCGATACGGAAAATCGCGTCTGGCGGCTTGGGGGCCATATTGAAGATATCCTTGGTTTACTCGACAAAGCGGAAAGTAGCTCAAATTGACCCACTCCCTCTCTTGTTACGCGCTTGCCATTCTCATGATTCGTCCGCAGCGGGATGGGCATGCCAGTAATCCGGCAGGTCCGGGAGCGTCTCTCGTAGGATCTCCAATATTGCCTGCCGATCGGCCGTGCGGATGTGCTGGAATTCCGCACTCACGTCCACACCTTGGAGGACGTCCCACAGTCGACGAAGGACGACGTCCTTGACGTCCGGCGGCAGTTGCCGGAACGCCGCCGAGTAAATCAAGAAACTGCACGGGTAGCGGAACAGCCGCTTTTGCAGATCGAGGTCCCGCAAAGATCGCCCCTGGTGGTCTTTGGGGCCGGTTTGCGCGAACTCGTCTGCGAAGCTCGTGGATCCTTTCACCGGCTGGGAGAGTTCGACTTCGTCGACAAACAGCAGGTAATGCAACAGCTTTTCGGCCGCTTTGTTGATGCGGCGCTCCGTGCTGTCGCTACGGTAGTCATCGTCCCGATCCAAGGCGCGGTTCATGACGTCGTTGCTGTGCAAGGCCTGCCGCGTTTCGAAGCTTGTGGCGGCGATGTGGTTGTGCATCTGGGCCTGGTGCGCCATGACCATCATGGCCACGATGTCGCTGTGGCCGGTGAGGTAGGGTGAGGTGTCGAACAGGCTGTCGAGTTTGGTGACGTTCGCACCGGCGTCCCGGTTAATCTCCTCCGGCTGTTGGCGGTCCATGACCAACACGTTTCCCATGTGTCGCTGTGCGCCGTGTTCACCGGTCACGTACCAGCCGCCCCACCGCTGGTCAAACGGGCTGGTGTGGTCGGTGTCGTAGGTGCCGGCATTAAAGATCGGCCGGCCGTCGAAGGCCGTGTAAAGTGATCGCACGAGATGTCCGGGGACGTCCTGCGTCCGCCGCGACGCATGGCATTGCAGGCATTGATGCGTCTCACGCTGAAAGCGCGGTGCGTCGGTCTGCCGTTGGTCGAGTGTATAGAACACCGCACCCAAACGGGAATCGGCGACCGAAATCTCGATCCGCTCGCCGCCCTGGACCCAGCCGACGTAGACGTCGTCGTTGAAATAAATGGCGCGGGGCGAGCGGGGGGAGATGTGCTGAATCTGCAGACTTGTTTTCGAAAAAACCAGCATCTGCGACGAGACGGGGACCTGTAATAGTTTGAGCACGCCCTTGAGGTAACCCTGCTCGTCGTCGAATTCCAGGACGGCGGTGCCGTCGTCGAGATGCGATTGCAATTCGGTGACGGGATTGTGCGGATCGGTGGCGCTGTAGAGAATCGGCGGCGCTTCAAACGCATCTTCCGCCGCGCTCGCCTTTTTTAGCCCGGTTGGCTCGGAGCACCAGATCAGGACAGTTAGAAAAAAAACTCCGCTTCGCATGGGCCTCGCCCCAACGGACAAAATGTGGATATAATTATCCGTATATTAGCCGGTTTGTGATGGACTCCGCTACGGTGCCATCGAGAAATTTTCGGCCGTCAGCCGCGTGTGCGATAACCGAGTTGCGTGAGCACGTCGCGGACGCGGTCCAATTGCCGGCCTTGGATTTCGAGCGTTCCGTCTTTGACCGTACCGCCGGCACCGCAGGCGGATTTGATTTTGGTCAATAACTGCGGCAAATGGTCCGCTTCGTCGGCAAGGTTGCGGACGACGGTGACGACTTTGCCCTTGCGGCGTTTTTCCACCGCAAGATGGGCGGTCTGTTTGTCGGGGGGCGTGATCTCGGCCGGCACAGGCGGGCAGGTGCATTCCTCTTCCAGCTGCCCGCACACCTCGCACTGTGGCGGACGATCCCATGGTGTCCCTTCGAACAGGCGCATCGATGACTCCCCTTGCGGGCTGCGTGCCGTACCCTGCGGAAACCCTGATCCGGCGGATAGCGATTACAACGACGATTCCGGTCGTGCGGACCGTGTCGCCGGTTGCGTATTTCTAGCGGTCCTTTTCCGCTGTTGCAACTGATATATCCGTTGCCGAGTGTCGGCGTGTTGTTGTTTCTGAACACGCAGATGGTGCGGAGCGTCGCCGAATGGAAACATCGACCTAGATTGGAAGTGGCGTCTACTAACAAAGTTGCGTAGAAAAAGTGCCGCGGACGAAATCGCGACGAAGCTGAGGCAGTCTTTGTTCGGGAAATCCGCGAGCTATCACGACCGTCGATCGTTGAAGACCTTTGGGGTATGAGGAAACAATCATGGCCGGAAGCATGATGACGGCAAGCGAGCAGGTGGCGGCGCTGGAGCGGCTCGTCAAGCGGATTGACGATGTTTCCAGTTTGCCGGACATTGCGATGCGTGTGATTGAAGTCGTTTGTGCGCCCGACACGGGGGTCGCCGACCTGCGGGTGATCGTCGAGAGCGACCCGTCGCTCGTGGCGCGGATTTTGCGGACGGCCAACTCGTCCGCATATGGTCTGAGCACTCGCGTCGATAACATTCACCGCGCCATCGCCCTGCTGGGATTCAATGCGGTCAAAGACTTGGCGGTTACCGCATCGATCGCCCAGATCTTCAAAGATAAGACGAACATAGGGACCTACAACCGTGCGGCGCTTTGGAAACATTTGGTGTGCGTGGCGGTGGGAGCGCGGATGATCGCCTCGCGGAGCGGGATTCAGCAGTTCGATGAAGCGTATATGTGCGGCCTATTGCACGACATCGGCATCGTGTTATTGGACCAGCACAATCACAAGGGATTCGTCCAGGTTGTGGAGGCTGTTTCGGCGGACGAGCCGACGATGGCCACTGAACGGCGCATCCTGGGGTTTGATCATACACAGCTTGGATCGGAAGTCTCGAAGAAATGGGGCTTTCCTGAAAGCGTATTGCAGACGATCCGCCACCATCACGATACGTCGCGCTGTGACGAAGCGGTGCGTCCGATCGCGCAAGCGGTCGAGGTCGCCAATTTTTTCTGTACGAAGAAGAATATTACGGCGATGGGTGTGATGAACGTACCCGCCCCATCGGGAGAGACGTTTGCTGCGCTCTCGATTGGGCGCAATGAATTGAAGGTCTTGTTTCAAGACCTTGATGCTGAGCTTGAGAAATCACGCGACCTCTACGAACTCTAGAACCCGTTTCAAAGCTCAGTTGCGCCTGTACGAGATTCGACCGGACGAAGCGTACGTGCGGCGCGTTTGAGGGTTTTGAAACCAGTTGCAAGCGGGGCAGGCGATGTCAAACGCGGATTTGCTGACCGAAGAGATTTTCGGCTGCGACACGACGAAAAACGAATCCCAAGCGTGCCTGGAGATGATCGGCGGCGCCTTGGAAGCATTCGATATCGGGCGTCTTACCGTCTGGGACACAAATGGCCGATGTCGTGCGAACTGGCCGTTGGCCGACGAGCAGGATGCCGAATCTGCGATGACCGGCTGGCCGCCATTGGAGCTGGCTGCGGGGGGGCACCAGTGGTCCACCAGCAGCGACGGTCGTGCGATATTGTCCGTCCGCTTAGGGCACGAGGGCTTGCCGGGCGGCGTATTGATTGCGGAATTCGGTGCCGCGACGGCTGCCGACGAGCTGTCGGATCAGGTCGGCGCCCATCTGCCCTGGCTGCATGCTGTCGGAACGTCAATCCTGGCGGTCAGCGACCAACTGGAAGCGGTGGTCGAGTCCGAGGCGCGGTCGCGGCAGATGGAGCAGCAGCACAAGGCGTTCCAGCAGGAGCACCTGCGGATCGTCGAGATGAACCTGAAGGAGAGCGACATCCGCATGCGCGAACAGCAGCGGTATGCGTCGCAGTTGGAAATGGAGGTCGATGCCCGAACGCGGGAGTTGATGGTCAGGGAAGCGGAGACCCGGGCGATTTTGGACACCGCACCCGACGGCATCATCACATTCGACCGCGACGGCGTGATTCAATCGTGTAACCGCGTCGCCAACTCGATGTTCGGGTATTCCCACCAACAAGTGGTCGGTATGCATGTCTCGGTGTTGCTGGGAGAGTCGGTGCAATGGATTCTGGCCGAAGGGGGATTTGACTCGGCCGAATCTAGCCACGTGAAATGTGTGGACCATGAATTCAACGCCCGGCGACTGGACGGCACGGAATTCCCGATGCACTTCGCCGTCAGTTCCGTGAAGATCGAGAGCGGGCGGCTGTATACCGTCATCATGCGTGATGTCACCGAGCAGAAAGAAACGGAACAACTCATCCGTTCGCAAACCGACCGCCTGGCGGCGATCAATAAGGCGAAGAGCGAATTCTTGGCGAACATGAGCCACGAAATCCGTACTCCCATGACGGCCATTTTAGGGTTTGCGGAAGTTTTGCGGGAAAGCAACGCCCACCCCGACCAAATCGAGGCGATCAACACCATTCTCCGCAACGGGACTTACTTGCTGGAGATCATCAACGACATTCTCGACCTGTCCAAAATCGAATCGGGTAAAATCGAAGTCGAAAGCTTGCCTGTCCAGCCCCTGCAGATCGCGACCGACGTGACGTCGCTGATGAGCGTCCGCGCGGCTCCCAAAGGGCTTGCGCTCAATATTGAGTACCGGGGCGAGATTCCCGAGACGATCGTCACCGATCCCACGCGGCTGCGGCAGATTCTGGTCAATCTGGTGGGCAACGCCATCAAGTTCACCGACGCCGGCAGCGTGACCATCGCCATGGAGATGGTCGACCCGGCCGGTCCGACACCCAAGTTGAGGTTTGAAGTCATCGATACGGGGATCGGCATTACGCCCGAGCAGGTTGGGCGTCTGTTTAAGCCATTTGCCCAAGCGGATAGCTCCGTGACCCGCCGGTTCGGCGGCACCGGTTTGGGACTGGCCATTTGCCACCGCTTGTCGGAGATGTTGGGGGGCGAAATCGGCGTCGAGAGTACGCCCGGCGTCGGGAGTACATTTCGCGTTTCGATCGCCACGGGCGATTTGCAGAACGTGCGGCTGCTGTCCGATCCGAATGCGGCCAGCGCCGCTGCGGAGGCCTCCGCAGCCAAACCATCGACGGCAAAGGAAAAAATCAACTGCCGCGTCTTGCTGGCTGAGGATGGTCCGGATAACCAGCGGCTGATCAAATTTCTGCTGCAAAAAGCGGGCATGCAGGTCACCGTCGTCGACAACGGTGAATTGGCGTATCACTCGGCATTGGAAGCCTTTGAGTCGGGTGAGCCGTTTGATGTGATTCTGATGGATATGCAGATGCCGGTGATGGACGGTTATACGGCGGCCACCAGGCTCCGAGAAGCCGACTACCGGGGGCGGGTGATCGCTTTGACGGCCCACGCCATGAAAACGGACCGGCAGAAGTGTCTCGACGCCGGCTGCGACGAATACACGACCAAGCCGATCAAACGCGAAGAATTATTCTCGTTGATCCGGGAGATGGTCGCCCTGGGTCCCTCGGACAAACCGGCAGAATAACGTGCGCCCGTCAAGTCCCCGGGCCGAGCATCGCCCTCAGGCGTTGCGAGCGCTCGAAACGGGACTGCAGTGTGCGTTCGACGGTGTGCCATTCATCGGTCGGCAGCGCTTCCGACTCGGCGAACCAGTCGGACTGCTCTTCGAGCCGTGCCTGCTGTTGGTCGGCGCGGGCGCGGTCGGGTTGGGCCAGCAACTGCTGGGCGGAGCCGGCGGTCCACAGTAACCCGAAGAACAACGATGCGGCGATCCACATTCGGCGGCGTTGCGCACGCTCGTGATAGGCGCGGACCGATTTTGCCAGCGCCTCCCGGCGCAGTGCGGGGGACGGCTCGGGGCAAGCCCGCGCCGCATAGATCATCTGCTCAATACTGTTCATCGCTAAGTCACGCATACGTGACCTCATTCGCCATGGGCTGCAATAGATGTGTAAGTTTCTCGAGCGCATAGCGATACCGACTGGCGGCGGTGTTGGGCGATTCGCCGAGCACTTCGGCGATTTCCAAAAACGTCATGCCTTCCCAAATCTTCAAAACGACAACTTCTCCCTGCGCGGGAGGCAGTTCTCGAATCGCTGCCCGGATCTGTTCGTTGGATTCTTGCTGGTCGATGCGGCAGCTTTCTGTCACGCCGATCGGGGCGACAACCGCCAACGAACAGGTTGTACGTTTCTTCCGCAATATTTTTAACGCTTCGTTGCGGACGACCTTCAAAAAATAAGGCCAAGGATGGTCCGCCCCGGCTAAGGCTTTGGGCCGCAGCGTCATCCGCACCATGGCCGCTTGCAGTGCATCCTCTGCATCCTCTCGGTTGCGCGTCAGCGTTTCCGCATACCGCAGCAATCGCGATGCCGTGAAATCATACAACTTCGCCAGCGCGCACATTTCCCCCTCGCCGAGTTGCCGCGCAAACTCAGCAACGCAAACCGAGAAATGTGAAGAAGATGCGTCCATCGTGCTCTAACTGTATTGATGATCGCTGCCGGCCAGTTTGTCTATCAAAATCTTGTCATTCCTGAGTTTTTCGCAAACACCGCTGGCAATGGTTGCGGGGGTGTGTTCTTGGTCATCGATCTGGGCTGGTTTCACGGCAATTCGCCGCGATCCACCGCATGCGTGGCCGCGATTCCCAAACTTTCCACCGCTTGGTCCAAACCGGCGAATCGCGGGTCGCGCGTGTGGCCTTGCGCGTAGCGGTAATAGATCTGCTGTACGATCACGGCCAACTTAAACAGGCCGAAACAGTAGTGGAACAAGATCCCCGACGTGTCACGGCCGGTGACCTCTGCGTACCGCTGGACAATTTCCCGCCGCGTTAAATTGCCCGGCAAATTGGTTGGGCCAGCAATGAAGGCCTTCAACGCGGGTTCATCGTACGCTTCGACCCAATACGAAATGGTCACTCCCAGATCAAGCAGCGGATCACCCAGCGTGCACATCTCCCAGTCCAACACGGCAATGATCTTGGTGAGGTCCCGCGGATCGAGCACCAGGTTGTCGAATTTGAAGTCATTGTGAATCAGCGAGGTGCCGCTCGACGGGGGGAGATTGTCCGCCAGCCAACCGGCGATGCTTTCCATTTCAGGAAAGTCGTGCGTCCGCGCCTGTTGATACCGTTTGGTCCAACCGGCGACTTGACGTTCGATGAACCCCTCCGGCCGGCCAAGATCGCCGAGTCCGGCCGCTTCGTAGTCGATGGCGTGCAGCGCCGCCAAGGTATCGACAAACGACTCTCCCAACTGGCGTAGCGTGGCCGCATCCAAGTCGCAATCCATCTGCTTTGGCGATCGCAGGATGACGCCGCGGCAGCGCTGCATCACATAGAAAGGCGCGCCGAGCACCTGTTCGTCGTCGCAATAGACCAACGGCCGCGGAACCAAATCGTAGACGCCCGACAACTTGGAGAGGACGTTGTACTCGCGGCCCATGTCGTGCGCGGATTTCACACGATTCCCAAACGGCGGCCGCCGCAGCACCAGTTCCTGATCTCCCAATCGCAGCAGATACGTGAGATTGGAATACCCCGAGGGAAACTGCTCGATGGTCAACGATCCTGACGCATCGGGCAGGTGCGCGCGCAAATACTCGCCCAATTTCTCCGTATCCAATTGTTCGCCGTCGCGAACGTTCGTCGGTTGATCGAGGGGCACGGACATGGCGATGGGAGGCTTTAGGCTGTGGGCTTTAGACTTTAGGGTTGGTTGGGGGCGGTTTGTTATTTCTCCATGCCGTAATTTCGCAAGGCGCGTTTCGCGATGACGGTTTTATGGACTTCGTCGGGGCCGTCGTAGATCCGGGCACCCCGCTCGTGGCGGTAGAAGTATTGCAGGATGGTGTCGTCGCTGACGCCCAGGGCGCCGTGGACTTGGATCGCGCGGTCGATGACGGCCATTAAGACGCCCGCTACGAAGAACTTGATCGCCGAGATCTCTTCGCGGGCGGCTTTGGCTCCTTGATTATCGATTTTCCAGGCGGCCTGTAGCACCATCAAGCGGGCGGCGTTGATTTCGGCGCGGCTTTCGGCAATCCAGTTTTGCACCGTCTGGCGGTTACCGAGTTTGTCGCCCGGGGCCAAATCGCGGGTGGCGGCCCGCTGGCACATCAGGTCGAAACTCCGCTCGCAAATGCCGATCCACCGCATGCAGTGGTGAATTCGTCCCGGTCCCAGCCGAGCCTGGGCGATGGCAAACCCGGCTCCCTCTTCGCCAAGCAGATTCTCGACCGGTACGCGGACGTTCTCGAACCGCAGTTCGCTGTGGCTGGACCAGCCGTCGCCGGCGTGTCCCATGACGGGGATATTGCGAATCCAGCGATAGCCGGGTGTGTCGGTGGGGACAATGATTTGGCTGGCGCGTTGATGCGGCTCTGCGTCGGGATTGGTGACGACCATCGCCACGGCAAACGCCGCTCCGTCGGCCGAGGAAGAGAACCATTTGTGGCCGTTGATCACATAATGATCACCGTCACGGACAGCGGTCGTTTTCATCCAGACCGGGTTGGAGCCGGCGCACTCCGGTTCGGTCATTGCGAAACAACTGCGAATTTCTCCAGCGGCTAACGGCCGCAGGTAGCGGTCCTTCTGTGCCTCGGTGCCGAATTCGGCCAAGATTTCCATATTGCCGGCGTCGGGGGCCTGGCAGTTGAAGACATAATGCCCCAGCGGCGTGCGGCCCAACTCCTCGCTGAGCATGGCGTGTTCCATGAATCCCAACCCGACGCCGCCGTATTCGGACGGAACCTGTGGGGCGCAGAGCTTCATTTCTTTGACCCGCGCCCGCTTTTCTTCCAACAGGGGCACCAAGTCGGCAAACGACCCGCTGACGAACCGCTCTTCCAACGGATAGACCTCTTCGCGGAGAAACTGTCCGGCGTCGGCGAGCATCGTTTGGATATGTGTGGGGATGGAAAAGTCCATGGGGCGACGTCTCGGGATGATTGGGAGTTACCGATAGGTGACAAGGTCGTGCGGGAGATGGGCGACCGAGTTGAACGAGTCGAGCGTCAGCCGATCTCCGCTGAATAAGAATTGATTTACGGTACAATTTCGCAGCCGCCAACCGAGTTGTAAAGCGGCCTCGTGGTCCAGTCCCAGCGATTGTTGCAAAATCACCGTCATGGGACCGACCGAGCTAAAAGTCAAGATCCGGCAGCCGCTGGGACGATCGGCGATGATTTCCTCCAGTCCGCGGCAAACGCGGGCGTGAAATTCAGCGTAAGGTTCTACGCCGGGGGCGATGATTTTTCCGGCAACCCACAGTTTGGTGACCGCTTCGAATAACCGCTGAAAGTGTTTCTGGATGTCGTCGCGATCCTGGGCACTGCGATAATTCTCGGCTAGCGGCTGCAGGTGATCGTGATCGCCGATCACTTCCTCCAGCGACTTGCGCAGGATGACATCAGCG
>CALFYU010000160.1 GCA_937952455.1 uncultured Planctomycetaceae bacterium | reverse complement strand
ATCTCGTCGAAACGCTCGGCACCGGCATCGGCGACAAATTCGACGTGCACAAACTGCGCTACAACCGCGTGATCCTGTTGATGGACGCCGACAGCGACGGCCACCACATCAGCACGCTGCTGTTGGCGTTTTTCTTCCGCCACATGCGGGACCTGATCCGCGGCGAGCATCTCTACATCGCCCAGCCGCCGCTGTATAAGATCGAATCGGGCAAACAGACCTTCTACGCGGCCGACGATGCCCACAAAGAGGAAATCCTGGCCTCGCTGCCGGACAACCGCAACCCGGTCATCAGCCGTTTCAAAGGCCTCGGCGAGATGAACGCCAAACAATTGCAGGAAACCACGCTCGACCCCAAAACCCGCACGCTCTTGCGGGTCGACATCGAGGCCCCGTTGGAAGCGGACAAAACCTTCCAACAACTCCTGGGCAAAGACCCCGGCCAGCGCTACGACGCCATCATGCAAGACGCGAGCCTGGTGGACGAACTGGACGTGTAAACCGCGTGGTCCAGGAATCATCTGGCGAGCGGCGGGCGTCAGCCCGCCGGTTTCGTCCCGCGTACAAATCGTCCCCACGGAGACGCAATTCCCGCCTCGATCCGCTATGATGTACGTCTGTCACGCGCTAAATGGCCGCGCGCAGAGACGCAGAGGAACAGAGTCGATATTGCCTTATTTTTCTCTGCGTCTCTGCGCGAGATTTTCCTTTAAAGAAGGTCTCCATCACCGATGATTTCCATGGACCGTTTTCCAAACATCGTCGCCGCCTGCGTGATCGTCTTCGCATCGACTGCGCGCATCGATGCCGCCGAGCCTGCCAAACCGAATATTATTTTCATTATGGCCGACGACCTCGGTTATGGGGATTTGGGCTGCTATGGACAGCAGGAAATTCAAACACCCCATCTGGACGGCATGGCGCGCGAGGGGACGCGGTTTTTGCAGGCCTATGCGGGGTCAACCGGCTGTGCGCCCTCGCGGTGCTGTCTGATGACCGGTGTGCACAACGGCCATGCGCGGATTCGCGACAACATTCCGCATGGCACCTTTTTGCATGACGATGACGTGACGCTGGCCGAAGTCCTCAAACCGGCCGGATATCGCACCGGCGCGATCGGTAAGTGGAGTCTGGGCGTGCACGGCTCGGAGGGGAAACCGAATGACCAAGGTTTCGACGATTGGTTTGGGCATCTCGACCAGGATCAGGCGCATTTTTATTATCCGCACTATCTGTGGGACAACGATCGCATCAAACTTCTTTATGGCAATCGGGCCGAAAAGCGCGGCGAGTATACACACGACTTGTTCACCGAGCGGGCGCTGGATTTCATCGAGCAGTCGGGCGACGGGCCGTTCTTTTTGTATCTGGCGTATACGATTCCCCACTGGTCTGATTTCCCCGGCGACACGCCCGAATCGTTAATCGTGCCCAGCGACGCGCCGTACACCGATTGTGACTGGCCCCAGGTCGAAAAGAACTATGCCGCCATGATCACGCGGATGGACCGCGACGTCGGGCGGATCTTGGCGTTGCTCAAGAAACAGGGCATCGACGACAACACGATCGTGTTCTTTACTAGTGACAACGGACCCTGTGCCACAGCAAGCCAATCACATCGTCCGAAGTTTTTTAACAGCCGCGGACCCTTTCGGGGCCAGAAGCGCGATCTCTACGAAGCGGGGATTCGCGTGCCAATGATCGTCCGTTGGCCGGGACATGTCCCCGCCGGGAAGGAAAGTGATCAGGTCTGGGCTTTCTGGGACGTGATGCCCACGCTGGCCGAATTGGCGGGAACGTCGGCACCGGAATCGACCGACGGCATTTCCTTGGCCCCGGCTGTCTTGGGCAAGCCGCAAGCGAAAGAGCACGACTATTTGTATTGGGATTACGGCCATTCGCGGGGCAATTTCATGCAAGCAATCCGCATGGGGGATTGGAAAGGCATCCGCAACGGCATCGGCGCGGAGATTGAGCTGTACAACTTGGCCGCCGATCCGGGCGAACGGCATAACCTCGCCGGGGAGCACCCTGAGATTGTGGAGCAAATTGACAATGCGATGCAGGATTCGCTCGTGGAAACGCCCGCCTACCCGATACTCCGTCCAGAAGAAGTGAAAGGCCGCTGATGAGAATGCTTCGTGGAATGATTTTGGGCCTATTGTTGAGTGCCGCACCAGTTGCGCATGTTTCGGCGGCCGAGCCGTATTTCAAGGCTCAAGAGATTTTCGATCCGGCGGTCAAAAGTCACGGGCACGTGCACGCCTCCTCGATCGTGGTCTGCCCCGATGGCGGCCTGCGGGCGGTGTGGTATGAGAACGGCCCCGACTTGCCCAGCCCGCGGTATTACAACACCGACCAGGACAAAAATGACAACGTCCGCATCGGCGGCAGCCGCCGTGCACCGGGCGCCGACACCTGGGACGAACCGTCGGTGATGAGTGATACGTTCGGCACGGCGGACAACAATCCCGCACTGGTCATTGATGCCGACGGCCGGCTGTGGCTGTTTCACTCGACGATGTTGGGAGCGCCGAAGTGGACCTGGGCGAGTTCGCTGCTGCAGTACAAGATCTCCGACGACTACCAAAGGCCGGGGACACCGGTTTGGAAAACCAGCGGCCTGCTGATTCCGCATCCGCTAGGGATCGACAAAGTGCTCGACGGCGTCGAAGCGGAATTGAAATCTCCCGAGGGCCGCAAGCTCTACGGCGACAATCTGCCGCGCGCCGAGGCCTTTGTCAAAATGCTGCGAGAGCGGACCACAGATCCGATGAAATTGAAGTTCGGCTGGATGCCGCGAGCACATCCGCTGGTTCTCGCCGATGGAACGTTGATTGTGCCGCTCTCCAATGAAAACTTCGACATTCCCATGATGGCGATGACATCCGACGGCGGACAAACCTGGACGTTTTCGGACCCCGTACCCGGAGCGGGAATGATCCAACCCTCGCTGGTGCAGATGCGCGACGGAACGCTGCAGGCCTATTTCCGCAACAGCGATCCGCGGGGCCGCGTCAAGCGGAGCTACTCCACCGACGGCGGAAAGACCTGGTCGGCCCCGGAACTCACCGACCGGCTGCACCCCGGCGCAGGGCTGGAAGCCATCCTGCTGAAAAGTGGCAACTTGGCATTGGTCTACAACAACCAAACCACCGAACCCCGCGACAAGTTAGCGGTTTCGATTTCCGACGATCAGGGAAAGTCCTGGACGTGGACCCGCCAACTGGAAGACGAACCAGGCAGCCGTTTCGACTACCCGTCAATCGTGCAAGCCCCCGACGGCACGATTCACGTGACCTATTCGTATCATCTCAAGACGATCAAGCACGTGGAGTTCAACGAGGAGTGGGTGAAGGCGACCCCATAGCGTGCGTCGCGACGCGCCTTGCTGGCGCGATATGGCTAACGGCCATTCGGTCGGTGACGCGGCGCCGTTGATCTGTGAAAAAGGCCTCGCGCGGAGACGCAAAGACGCAGAGAGAAAAAAGGTGTGAGGCAAGGATCTCTTGGCGAGCGTTGCGCCGTTGCGTGAGGTTTCGTTCCGCTGCAGTTGTTCAATTCGGCATCAAAAGGCATGCCCCGCCCAGCAAGCTGACCGGCCTCAATGGACTTGTTTAATATGCCCTACTTCGATCAAGCGCCTTTCGATGTGCGTTGTGAGTGGGGCATAGCGGGTGTGCGACAGATGGCTGAATCAGATGTGGTTGTGATCGTCGACGTATTATCGTTCTCGACAACCGTCAATATTGCGGTCAGCCGAGGGGCGACGGTGTTTCCGTATCGCTACAACGATCAGGCCGCTGTCGAATATGCGCGTGAGCGAGCGGCCATGCTGGCTGGCCCGCGCGAGATCGACCGTCAAACGATTTCGCTCTCACCCGCGTCGGTCGTGCGTGTACCGGAGAGTTCGCGGTTGGTCCTCCCTTCGCCCAACGGCGCCGAACTCTCGTTTGCCGCGATCGGGAGAGACGCCGTGGTTTTGGCTGGATGCCTGCGCAATGCGACAGCCGTCGCCGCTCGAGCGCAAGCGTGCGGCGAGCGTATCACGGTGGTCCCTGCAGGCGAGCGGTGGCCCGACGGCACATTGAGACCTGCGATAGAGGACTTGCTCGGTGCCGGCGCCATCATTCGGCGGCTTCCCGGACGGCTATCGCCGGAGTCGATGGCCGCGGCGGCAACATTCGACAATGCTCGCAGTGCTTTGTTTGACCGTATTTCAAACAGTTCTTCCGGCCGAGAACTAATCGAACGCGGATTCTCGCGGGATGTCGCACTCGCCACCGAGATTGACATCAGCGAGGTCGTTCCCGTTTTAGTTGGGGAGGCCTATGTTTCGTGGGAAGAATGAGGCCAACTATCCGTTTTGCGCTTATGGAGGGGTGTGAGGGTGATGAGACAAACACGTTCTTGTGATACTCGCGCGGAGACGCAAAGACGCAGAGAGAAAAAAGGTGTGAGGCAAGGATCTCGTGGCGAGCGTTGCGCCGTTGCGTGAGGTTTTTGTAGGAAATGGCATTGCACGAGTGTCTCCCGACCGCGCAGGTTCGTGTGCACGGGATTCCCTGGTCACATCGCGATACGGGACATTAGTCATTCCCCACCAGCGTCAAAAACGTCGACACGGCGCTTGTCGTCTCCTTCTTTCCAATCGGGAGGAAACACGTCAAAGTGTGTATCGCTGCCGACTTGCTTTTCCTTCAGAAACGGAATGAGCCGTTGAATGATATCCTCTGCGGACGCGGACTCAACTTCCAAATCGATGTTCCAGCCGTCCCCATCGACCGCGGATCCTCCGCCGGAGACCATACCCTCTTCGCCGAGAAATTCTTCAAGGTCTTCATCCAGTTCATAAGGACCGCCAGGTTTCGGCATGTCGGAATAGATGTAGATCGACGTCATCTCGCCCCCCTCATCCGAACCATTTTGCACCGCAGGTGAACAACCAATTATCGAAGCTGCTAATATGATCGCACAACTAATCCAGTGCTTCATTGTAAAATTCTCCTGGATGGATAATTGATCATTGGCAGCCGAATCATTGCACAAATTGAACGGCTCGCCGCGATTTTCTTTATGGCTCACAACATAATCCGTGGTGGACCTTGAACACTGCCGACGAAAAATCCCTTGGCACGTGTTGTGAAAACGTTTTACCGCAGAGGACGCAGAGAAGCGCGGCGAGAGGAAGTCGGAAACCGGGAAGTCGAACTGTTCAAAACGGAGCTTTCTGAAAACTATTTCTCTGCGTTTCTCCGCGGCCTCTGCGGTGAGTCCTAAAACTAACGTGCCCTGCTCACAAACCTACGAGAACTCCCGCGGCCCAATCCCCTGCATGATCTCGTCGTTTTGCGCGAACAGCGCCGGCGTGCCGCCGGTGTGCACGAAGACGACGTTTTGATCCGCCCTGAACCGGCCCTGGCGGATGTGGTCGATCAGGGCTGAGAAGGCCTTACTGCTGTAAACCGGGTCGAGCAGAATCGCCTCCTGCCGGGCCATCAGCGAGATCGCTTCCAAGCCGGCGGCGGAAGGCGCACCGTAGCCGGCCGGGCCGATGTAGTCTTCGGTCAGGTCGATCTCGTCGCCTTCAATCTCCAGAGACAACCCCAGCAACTCCCCGGCTTCACGAGCGATCCGCGCCATGTCGGCCCGCGTATCCCACGGCCAGACGATCGGCGCACAATGCGTGATCGGCCAGTTCAATCCCAGGGCCTTGCTCGCCGTCACCAACCCCGCGCCGGTTGATCCGGCCGAGCAGAGATAGACGGCATCCGGCGTAAACGACTGTGCCGCCGCTTGTTCGGCGATCTCGATCATGGCCGTCACATAGCCGATGGCCGCCAGCGGCTTGACCGTCTTGCGATCCCAGGCATACACCTTGCGTCCGGCCGCTTCGTACTCGCGCGTGCGGCGCATGATGTGTTCATCCACTTCCGGCCCCACCGTGCCATCGATAATCTCCACTTTAGCGCCCACGATGTAGTCCAACAGCAGATTGCCTTGAATCGGATCGGGACCGTCTGCCGCTTTCCCGCGGCCCAGCACCAAGTGAATGTCGATTCCCGCTTTGGCGCAGGCAGCGGCCGTTTGACGGCAGTTATTGCTCTGCACGCCCGCTCCCCAGACAAGCATGTCCGCCTGTTTTGGATCGCATCGCCCAGGATCAATTCGTTGTGCCGCGTCTTGTTCCCGCCGAACGTTAATCCGGTGCAGTCGTCCCGCTTGATATAGATCTGCGGCCCGCCCAGCAGCTTGGAAAGTTTCGGCAGTTGCTCCAGCGGCGTCGGGGCATGGGCCAGCGGAAAATGGGGTAATTTGGCGACGGCAGCGCGGAGGTCGCTAGTGGTGAGTGGCAGCATGGTTGTTCTGTCATCCAATAGGAATCACGGGTTGGCGTACGAGACGTACTATTACCATGAGCGGGCCGGATTTTCGACTGGAATTAGCAACATCATTCATTCCCGGTTTTGCCAGTCGGTATTGCGTGCTGTAACGCGAGTAACCCGAAGGGGTTATTGATCGTAGCCCAGGGTAAGCCGCAAAGCCGCGCCCCCCTGGGAATTCGTGCGTTACGATTGGTTGAACCCTGAAGGGGTGTCGCACTGTCACCGCTCATAATTCCTGAGCGAATCCAAGATTGTTCAACCCCTTCAGGGTTGTGATCTTATTGCTGACCTTCGACCTGGGGTGCGCTCACTTCGTTCGCGACCCCAGGCTACGATGTTTAACGCCTTCGGCGTAAATACAGTGCGTGACTCGATTGTTGGTCGTGAACCGGGGGACTACCGAAATAAGGTACTCGGTCGGGGTTACCTGGCGATCCATTCCCCGCCGCACATGGTGGCCGTCACGCGCGTGTTGGAATCGAACAACTCCGCCGATTCACGGCCCAACGCGATCACCGCCAGATCAGCCGATTTTCCGGGCGTCAACGTGCCGATTTCGCCGTCCAATCCGAGCGCCCGTGCTCCGCGAATCGTTCCCAACTCCAACAGCAGCGCCGGATCGACGTCGGGGAATGTGCAGCGCAGAAATTGCAGCTCGCGCCACAGACTCAAATCCGGATTGGAGCCGCGACTGTCGGTGCCGAGGGCGACCGAGACGCCGGCGTCCAACATCCGTTGCCAGGGGTGCGATTGGTGCCCGAAGTAGGCATGCGTGCGCGGGCAATAAACGACGGAAATGTTTCGATGTTCCGCCAGAAAGGCGATCTCGTCACCGTCGAGATAGTTGCCG
This sequence comes from uncultured Planctomycetaceae bacterium, assembly GCA_937952455.1. GTDB lineage: Bacteria > Planctomycetota > Planctomycetia > Planctomycetales > Planctomycetaceae > Symmachiella. The sequence continues at coordinate 21,429 of CALFYU010000160.1, read as the reverse complement.
TGGATGACCAGTGCGTGCGGAACGTCTGCGAGCGGACGGAGGTAGTCCAACGGACGTGTTCCGCGTGGAATGGCAATCGGATCCCACACGTCGAAGCCGCGCAGCAATTCGACGAATTCTCCGGTGCCGGCCCTGAGCAATTCCAACTCCGCCCGCGTTTCTGCCAGATGCACCGCCAGCGGGCAGGACGTTTCCGCGGCGAGTTTCACCAGCGCTTCGTACAACGGCGGACGCACGCTGTAGGGAGCATGGGGACTCAGGCCGTACACCAATCGCTCTCGGCGCCGTTGCTGCAGATGATCGCGCGCCAATGTCAGTTGCGGTTCGTGTTGCTCCGCCGCCAACCCTAATAGCTCTTGAAACACGACCACGCGCGCTCCGGTCGGGTCGAGATCGGCGGGACTCCAGCCGGGGGAGGCAATTTCGCCCAGGCACGTCGTGCCGGACTTTTCCGCTTCACGTTTGCCGGCGGGAACGGCAGACTCCGAAGGCGCGCGGCTGCGGCGATAGGCGACCAGCGCGCGAATCCAATCCGTAAACGGCGCCGCCGGCGAGATCGGCTCCGCCAGATCACTGAATTCCAAGTGCGTGTGTGCATTGACCAACCCTGGAACCAGCGCCACGTTCCCGAGACCTTCTGCGTTACTATCCACACGATCGTGCACGGCGGAGATTTTCCCGCCGACGATTTCAACCACGCCGTTTTCAATCGGCGGTCGGTCCCCGCAATAGACCCACCGCGCGCAATATGCCTGTCGTTGATCCATGCACCGACTGTAATGAAATCCAGAAATGAATTCCAAGCGAATCGGTTCCGGCGCACTCTTGGACGCGCAATACAAATTCCGTCATAATGGGAGACACCCCGACGGAATACCACTCAACCTATCAGAAAGCCATCACAATATGACACTCCCCAACCGACGGACATTTTTACAGCAGACTGCCCGCGCCGGACTGGCGGTTGCGGCGGGGAGCGCGGCTTTCAGCCAAGTCCGCCTTGCGGCCGCCGCTGAATCGAAATCAGGCAATCCGCTGGCCGTGTTTTCCAAAAGCTTCCAGGACCGGTCGATTCCCCAAATCTGCCGCATCTTCAAAGAAATCGGCGCCGACGGCGTGGATCTCACCGTGCGCCCCGGCGGACATATCGACCCCAAAAACGCTGCTGAGGAATTGCCGCCGGCGGTACAAGCCGCTCAGGACGCCGGCGTAAAGATCTTCTTCTTGACGACCGCCATCACCGATCCCGACGAAACCTCTGAGAAACTGCTGGCAACCGCCGGCGATTTGGGGATCGATCGCGTGAAGTTGGGATACTACAAGTACAAGCAATTCGGCAATTTGGCTCGCGAAATGGACGGCGTCAAAAAACGCCTGGCCGCCGTGATCAAAATGTCCAAACGGCACGGCGTGCTGCCTTGCGTGCACATTCACTCCGGCAAGTCGATCCCCTCCCACGGTACGATGCTCTATGAATTGATCAAAGATTTCTCGCCCGATGAAATCGGCGCTTACGTCGATCCGCAGCACATGACCAAAGAGGGGGGCATCGACGGCTGGCGGCAGGGACTGGATTTGCTCGGACCCTGGATCGCCCTCTCCTCGATGAAGAACTTTGCCTGGGAGAAAACCGACCGGGACAAATACGGCCAACAGCAATGGCAGACGATCAACGTCCCCGTCGCTGACGGTGTCTGCCCCGTGCCGAAGTACATTGATGCGCTGCACAAACTGGGCTATCAGGGAGTGATCTCGATGCACAGTGAATATAAGGGGGGCCACAGCTTCCAAAACCTCGACACCGACGGCTGCATCGCCCAGACGGCGAAAGACATTGAATTCGTGCGGCAATTCGTCTGAAACGTCGCGGCTCAATTTCCCAAACCGACGGCTTCGCCGTCGCAATCGACGCCCAACCGACCATGCGATATCCCCAGAAAATCAAACGGTTCCCCTGCGCCCTTGCGGTTTATTTGCTCGCGGCGACATGCATGCTCGCCGACGAACCGCCGACCCCGCCGGAGAGTTCGAGCGAAAACCAGACCGGCGATGTCATCCACACCATCTTCGAAGGCCGCTCCCCAGACAAACTGGTCTGCGACACCACGTTGCGGGCGATGCCCGATCGGTCGTGGGTGATGGTTATGCTGGGCGGAGGCGTCAAAGAGCCGTCGCCGCGGAATCGGATTTTTTTATCCCGCAGCCAGGATCAAGGCCGCACATGGTCGGAGATGCGGCCGATTGATTTCGGCGTGAAGCGGACCGATCCCGATCGTGCCTTGGTCCCCACCGAGTTGATGGTGCACAAGGGGCGCTGCACGCTGTTTTTTACGACCCATGACGGCCGTTTTGGGGACGCGCGGACGTGGCAGGCCCACAGCGACGATTCCTGCCGCACCTGGTCCCCAATGACGCCGGTGCCCGATCCGCTGCACAAGGCCTGTTTTGTGCGGAATCACATCGTTACCCGCGACGGACGGATCATGCTGCCGTTTCAGTTTTATGTCGGTCAGCGCTTCCCGCACAATCCCCGCAACGGCGTGCTGATCAGCGATGACGACGGCGAAACCTGGTCGGTTCACGGTTGGATTCGCCTGACCGACGACGACAACTACCGCGGCTGGGCGGAGAACAACATCGTCGAATTGTCCGATGGCAGGATCTCGATGCTGATCCGCGCCGACAAGCTGGGGGGCGTGCTGTATCGAGCGGACTCCCCCGACGGCGGGAAGACCTGGCCGGAATTCGCGACCAAGACCGACATCCCCAATCCCGGTTCGAAAGCCACGCTCTATCCGCTGGGCGGCGACCGGGTGGCGATCTTGCACAATCCCGATCCCAAACAACGAAATCCGTTATCGCTATGGATCAGCGAAGACGGCATGAAAACCTGGCCATATCGCCGGGTGCTCGTCGACACACCCGGCCGCCTGAACTACCCAGACGGATTCGTCAGCCCCGACAAACGGTTCTTACATTTCGCATTCGACGACAACCGGCATCGTGCCGTCTATGTGGGGGCCAGATTGCCGGAATCAAAGTGAAACGGCGACAAATAGTTTGGCCCAGGCCCATTTTTCGAACCGGAAATTCGTTCAGTGATGTTTCATGAATAGATCAATCGTTCCCGGTGCGATCTCGGTTGCGTGAATGATTTCGATTGTGCCAACCAATGAGTATTTTGCTCATACGGCGGGATCGGTCGAAATAAAAGCGGGCGTTCCAATGAAACGCGTCATTTGAGCTTGGAGGGAATCTCCATGCAATGGTTTCATCGAACAGTCGAATTGTTGAGGCAGCATTTTGACAAGATTCGGCTGCGTCGTCCTCTGCCGAAGAATGAAATCGCGGCGTTGCAATTGAAATACGGCGCGGCAGCGGATGCTCTCTCTTATTTTTACAGCCAAACGAACGGACTCTACATTGGGATCCGGGACTATGACCTCGGGCGAATATTCAGCTTTGAAGAATCCCAAAAATTGGCTTCTTTGTTCTCGCATATGGACTCTGGGTTCTATATGTTCCCAGTCAGGGGCGACGGGTGCGGTGATTACGACTGTCTAGTGGTTGGGGGTACGGTCGCTGAGGGTTCCGTCGTTTTCGTTGATCACGAAGTGGCTCAAGGTCCCGCGTATTTGTTGGCAGGGTCGTTCGCATCTTATTTTCAAATTTGGGCTGACTATCTCACCACAAAGTATCATGCCAACGGAGACATCGACCAACGGTATGTGTCTAGCAAGCTCGATGCATGGCCATGGCTGGAGAAACCCCAGCGTCAGCATCCATGGCCTTTCGACGAGGAGTGGCTAAAAGTCAATGATGAAAAGGCGGCACAACTTCTCGATGACCCTTCCATACGGGCTTGGCTGATCAGACAGAATGATTTGCCGTGATGAAGCTCAACATGCGTCAACAACTTGCTGTGAGGCTGCGTTCATGATTAGAAAACGCTACATCGCGCTGACGGTGGTGATTCTAATTGCCACAGCCACCGCCGACGATCATCTCGGTCCGGCCGAAGAAACCATCGAGGTCAAAGCAGGCGACCTCACCGTCCGATTCCGTGACAACTCCGCCTCGCCCAAAATCCTCAGCGGCGTGCAGTCGCTTATTAACCGACGTGCTGCGCCCGGATTCGATGCCTATGATCCCGACGGCCGCGGGGCGTCGGCGGGATTGAATTTCGAACACATCATTTCCGGCCACCAAACCGCGAACAACAAATTCACGCCGCGGCATTTCCCTTACACACTCCATCGTCTGCCCGGTGCGAATTCCGTGCGGCTGGTGCGCCGCGCCGCCGACAGCCCCTGGAAAGTCGCCAGCACGCTGACCTACACCGTCGTCGCTCCGCACTACATCGACTTCGAGTTTCGCTGCCGCCCGCAAGACGCCCAGTTGTTCGGCGAGCGCGGTTGGGCGATCTTCTTTTTCGCCAATTACATGAACGACGTCGCCGACGTGCCGCTGCATTTTCGCGGCGTCCGGCAACCCGGCGCTGAAGAGACGTGGATTGCCGGCGACGCACCCCGCGGTCCGGCGGATTGGAACAGCGGCGGTACCTACCGTCACGTCGACGCGGCTCCGCTAAAATACGACGACGACGTCGAGTTTCGCCTGAACAGTTGGAGTTACGACGAGCCGCGGTTCACCAAGCCGTTCTATTACGGGCGGGCAGGGGAGGGGATGGCGTTGATCCTCATGTTCGACAAGTCGCACACGCCCGTCGACGAAATGCGATTTAGCTTGTTTAAGTTCAAACTCCCGCAGCATCCCCGCCCCGCTTGGGACTTCCAATACGTCGTACACCGGGTGGAAACCGACCGAGAATATGGTTTTCGCGGACGACTGGTCTGGAAAAAATTCGTCAGCCCGGCCGACTGCCTGGCGGAATACGAGACTTGGGCCAAGAACCTCGCCGAAATGCCGCCGGTTGAAACTTCGCCCGCCGCAGACTAAAACCGCGACATGCCCACCTTAAAGAAAGCGGTCGTTGCCGCCTGTTTACATCTCCCATTGCGGGAAACTCTGGTCGCCGCCGCCGAAATCGGCGCCGACGGGGTGCAGTTCGACGTGCGCAATGAGCTACGCCCCTCCGATCTCTCTCAAACCGGCCGCCGCCAGTTCTTAAAATTCGCAGCCGAATTGAATTTAGCGCTGCCGTCATTCCGGTTTTCGAGCCGCCGCGCATTTCATGACGTTAACGATTTGGAGCGCCGCATCGAGGCCACAAAAGCGGCGATGGAGTTTGCCTATCACCTGGGAGCCAAGATTCTGACGCTGCGGATCGGACGAATTCCCGCGGAGGATTCGCCGCAGTACGCCATCCTGCGGGACGTGCTCAACGGCATTGCCCGGCACGGGAATCACGTCGGTGTCGCGGCGGCTGTCACGCCCAGCGGCGACTCTCCGGCCGACTTGGCACGGCTGTTTGGTGACGTGACCGATGGGCCGTTTGGTTTGGACTTCGATCCGGCGGGCCTGCTGATGACGGGACACCAGCCGGTGCCGCTGCTTCGCGAATTGCACGCCTCGATTTTCCACGTCCAAGCCCGCGACGCGTTGCAGGACGTCTCGGGAAGCGGAGTTGAGGTTCCGCTGGGCCGCGGAGAAATCGACTGGATGGAATTCGTGGCGACGCTGGATGAAATCGGCTATCGCGGGTGGTTGACGGTCACTCGCACGCAAGGAGAGGACCGCGCCGCCGATGCCGCGCGGGCCCTCAAATACCTCCGCAACATCGACGCGCCCGAGTGAATGCTCGCCGGAGAGAGTCAATCCTGCGCGTGGTTCCGTTTCTGCAAAACCGCGGCAGGCAGCTTTTCCTCGGGTAGCGATTCGGCGACATGCCGAAACTGATCGACCGCAGCCGCGTCGTGCCCGAGCATCAGGTAGTGGTAACCCAGCAGGAACCGCAATTCCGGTGCATCGGGATACTTGGAGACCGTCTCCTCCAATTTGCGGAGTTGTTCAACGTACGGCTCGCGGCTGTCATACAACTGCCGCAATCCCTGCCAATTCCAACACCGTCCGGCTGTAAGCGACGTGTGCGCGAGCGCCGCCGCCCGCGCATAGTCCTGCGTCTGAAAACGTTCCAGCGCCGCCAGTTGGTACACTTCGGGGACGTCACCAAACTGTCGGCTTAAGGCCTGCAAGCCGTCGAGCATCTCGTTGAGCTGGCCGGCGCGAAACGACGTATCAACCGCCGCGACCCGATTCTGCAAATCCGCCGCGCGGGTGTTATCCATTTTCGGCCGGGTGAGCGCGCGCTCGGTTTGCAGCGGGGCAATCCACGCCGGCTGCTGGTCCTTGGGGGCGATGTGGGCAAATGGATTCGTGTATTCGTCCGCATGGGGATAACGGTCCCAGAGTGTCGTCTCATAAACCGGCGCCGCATATTGTGGGGCGTATTGAGTTTGTCCCGTGCCGTAACCGGAACGCGGGACATAGCGCATCCCGCGGTCGCGGAGATAGGGATTGTCCGGTCCGAAGACCATCGAGTTGTATCCGCCGGCGACCCAGATGCCGACGTGCTTGGGGACCGGCCGGCCTTGCGCGGCGCGACGCTGCGCACGCTTGATCATGAACGAGCGGTGCAAATTCGACCCGACCCCGGCCGGTTTATCGGCACGCGCGGATTCGACGGGAAGCACGCACAAACCCAATGCGCAGACGGTTGCCCAGACAATGCGAGACCACATGATTCGACCTTTCCGCTTGTGGAATGTTCAGGCAACCGATCTGATTGTAAAACATCCCGCAGGTCGGTGAAAACCGCAATTTTCGCAGTAAATGCGGGCGGCTACTCGCGCGCCTATTTCGGGCGGCGCTCCTCGAGCCAGTCCTGCTGCGGAATTCGCTGCGGATTCTCGATAGCCCAATCCGGCTTGGGAAACCACCGCAGCTTGCTGTAGCGGGGATACGTTTCCCAAATGTCGCCGCCGTCGCTGTCGACCACGCGGGCATCACCGGTCTTCCGCAGATAATCCATCAACCGCGCCGACAACTCCTGTTGGACCTTAGCGAATTGCGGATCGCCGGCCAGATTCTTCAGGCAACCCGGATCGGTGCGGATGTCGAACAGTTCTTCGGCCGGACGTTTGTCGACTGCCAGATGGAAGTACGGAGCGATCTGGGGATCGTTGCGATGCGCGATCAAAAAATCGAGTGCGGGACAGGCGTCGATGTCGTGATATCCGCCGTGCTCCGGACCCAATTCGGCATTTGAAGCGGCGGCGGCATCGGCATAATGGCCCTTGCCAAATTTGCGCGGCGCGCCGGCCGGCCAGCGTTCGGGGCGAAAGTTGCGAATGTACAAATATTCTGCCGTGCGGATGCACCGCTGCGGGTAACCCAGCGAATTGTAGCGCGATGACGAATGCCGCTCCCGACCGGAGAAGACCGCATCACGTTCCGGTTCAACCGTGACGCCGGCATCGGATTCCAACAGCGGCAATAAGCTGTGGCCGGCGAGCGGGTAATCCTGGGGAGGCTGTACGCCGGTCGCGGCGTAGATCGTCGCCGTGACGTCGATCAAATTGACCAAGTCGTCGATCACTCGATCACCAGGAATTCTTGCGGGCCAGGCGATCGCCAGCGGCATGTGGATCCCATATTCGTAAGCGTTTGCTTTGGCGGCGGGAAACGCCATGCCGTTGTCGCTGGTGACGATCACCAGCGTGTTCTCCAACTCACCCGCCTCTTTCAGCATGTCCAGCATCCGTCCCAGATGCTGATCGAACCACTGAATTTCGTAGCAATAATCCAACAGGTCATCGCGGATCTCAGGCGTATCGGGCAAGAACGGCGGGACCGTGACCTTGGCGGGATCCAAACCGCTACGGCGACCGATGCCCTTGTCGAAAAACCGGTGCGGCTCGGAGGCGCCATACCAAAAACTGAACGGCTGATCTTTGGGGCGCTCGGCGAGAAAATCAGCGAAGTTCGCCGCATAGTCGGTGCCGCGGATCCCGGGGGGCGTCTTGGCCGTTCGCTTGGAGTACTCCGGACCGGCTGGGTTCCGCATCCGTCCGCTGGCCTGCCAATTGCCCGGCCCCCAGCCTTTGCCGGTGAAACCGACGAAATAACCCGCTTGCTCCAATCGGTCTTGGAAGACTTCGTATTTTCCGGGAAACGAACTGGCATGCGTGCCGGCATGCTCCAGTTGCCAGATATTCCGGCCGGTCAGAAACGCCGCTCGCATCGGGCTGCAGCCGGGCGCCGGGGAGAACGCATTGTGAAACAGCACCCCCGCCCGTGCCACGCGGTCAAAGCTCGGTGTGCTCACCGCCTGATATCCGTAGGCCGAGGCATGGGGATAGGACTGGTCGTCGGACACCGCAATCAAGACGTTGGGACGCTTCTCGGCCACGGCGAGATCTCCCGCCAACAAAACGGTCAAAGTCAAACAGCTTGCGATGCGGAGAATCGGGGACATGCTGGATACACCTGCAGGATCGACGAGACAGGGACACGCGACCGGGATTGACTCGCCGATTATTCAAACCGAGAAAAGTCGGGCGGGCGACGCTCAAAAAAAGCGGTAAACGCTTCACGGGCTTCCGGGGATTTTAGGCGGGCAAAGAATGCCTCTCCCTCATTTTTCATGGCGGTCGAAACCGAGGAGGCCGTCGATTGCTTGATCAAACGTTTCGTCTCCCGCATGGCGGCCGGGGGGAGGGCCGCTAGTTCGCGGCAAAATTCAAGGGCACGAGAAAGGACGTCACCGTCGGGCACGACCCGATTCACAAGCCCCATGTCCAAGGCCGTTTGCGCTGAGAACGGCTTGCCCAGCAACAACAACTCCGCCGCCCGCTGATAACCGACCAGCTGCGGCAGCAAATAACTGGAAGCTGCTTCGGGGCACAGCCCTAAGTTAACGAATGGGAGCTGTAAAGTGGCCGATTCACCGGCAACGACCAGGTCGCAATGCAACAACATCGTCGTCCCGATGCCGATCGCCGGCCCGCTGACGGCAGCCACCAGCGGCTTCCCGGCCGTGCTAATGGCCTGCAAAAAGTGCGAGACAGGGCTGTCCGCTCCGGTGGGGGGCGTATCGAGAAAATCCTTCAGATCATTTCCGGCGGTGAAGCAGTCCGCCGTCCCGTGGATCAATATCGCCCGGACGGACGGGTCGCTCTCGGCCTGCTGCAGGCCTTGCGCGAGCAGATCGTACATCGCGACCGTAATCGCGTTTTTTTTCTCCGCACGATTGAGACCCAACCGGGCGATGCCGTCGCTGATGGTTATTTCGACCGGAGCTTGTTGATTCACGGACCGTCCCCTATTCGTTGAGTGTTCGCTGATCCCAGTGGGTCAGTATGCGCGTTGCGGGATGACGGGGGAAGTGACCGGCGGGTTCTCTGTGCGCAAAAAAACGCCGTTCGCGATGAACGGCGTTTTTATGGTCCATTTGGATCGCTGGCTACGGCGAGGCGAACCCGTAGGCACTCAGTTCGAAGTACAAGAATCCGATGCCAGTCAGCAGGGCGGCCACCGAAACGAACAGCAGTCCGACGTAAATGTCTGCTTCGGGCGGCGGCCCGGCGGGTTTTTTCTTCGTGCGGCTACTGCTAGAGCTTCGTGGTGACATTGTCCCCCTCCTGAATCAAACCGGTTTTGGCTGTCGAGAGAACTTCTGCGACGGCGATATCGGTGGATGTTTGAACGATTCTGACTTCACCCAAATACTTTCCGTCGCGATAGACGGTCAAAGTGTCTCCCTTGGACAATCCGTCGTCGGAACCGATGGTCACTTCGACCAGATCGACGGTGCCGCGGCGGTTCTTCATCACGCGGCGAACCCGGCCGTCAACGTCTTGCGGCGGGGCTTTGGCGATCGGCCGCGGATCATCCGGCAAGCCGGCCCGCCGCAACGCGGATTGATAACGAGCGATGTCGCGCAATTGATCTTTGACCGTTTCGTCGAGTAAAGCGACTTTTTCCTGTTCGGCTTTCAGTGCCGTTTCCAGACGCAGTCGCTCTTCTAACTCCGCATGACGCGATTCGGTGATTTGCAGGTTCTCTTTTCTGAGCAATCTCGCTTCATCAGTACGGTGCTCGGCTTGTTTCAGCGCGATCCGCGTTTGTTCCTGGGCAACGTTGGCATGGTTCTCGTGTTCGTTCTGACGCGACTTGTATTGATCGTTCTCAGCCGTGAGGTTTTCCACGCTGACCGTCAGCCGGTCCCGCTCAGTGGTGAGTTCCGTGATTTGCTTTTCCGTATCGGCCTGCAACTGCTCGAAGCGGTTTTGCAGGCTCGTCAATTGGGTTTGCTTGTCAGCCAGATCGGCCTTTGTTTTTTCGTTTTCCTGTTTCCAATTCGTATGCGTGGCGAACACGGCCCCCGCGAACGCCATGAAGCAGACGCTCAGCATGACCTGCAACACGACCAACATTTTTCTCACAAACTACATGGAGGTAGCTCCCTCGAAAGTTGTGCTGACGGAAGTTCAATTTATGTCCGGCGATCTGAAAGGGATTTGCCCGTCGACCGTCAGCCGGCGACAAGGCCCCTGTGATTTTAACGTTTTTTCCACCCGCGGATTGCCCACGCTCTTTGGCGAACGTCAATTATTTTTTAACCGTTCGTTTCGCCGTTGGGCGAATCTCAGCAGTTCCTGAGCCTGGATCACGCGGTCGGCAAGCCGGCGATCTTCTTCGCGGGCGACTTCAATTTCCGCCCGTAGCTCTTTCAACTGGTTCTTCAATCGCACCACTTCCTGGTGGCGGTCACTGGTTTGGTTCTTGATGTCGATCACTTGGTTGCCGGTGACGGTGGCCTCTTTGGTGGCCGCGATGATTTGTTCGTTCAACTCGGCCACTTGGGCGACTAATTCTTCCTCGCGGGCCTGCATGGCGGCCATGTCCGCTTCGCGAGTCGCCTTGGCGTCAGCCAGGGCGGCTTCGGCGGCCTCGACTTGTTCCCGAAGTCGCCGCAGTTCCGTCTCCTGTTCTTGCACCTTTTCCTGATAGGTTAACGTGTTGCGGTCAACACGCTTCTCCGCCAGAAACTCTTTCCAGTTCGTTCCGCCCAGGGACGTCACAGCGGCGAAGCCCATGAAGGCCACGCTGGCGAACGCCAGAAAGACGACGAGGACTTTCCCCACTTTTGACATCTAAAAGAACCTTTCGGTGCCGAACACCTTCGATCGGCCGCGCATTTCTCACACACGGCGGGTGCTAAACACATCACATCAAGACTAGGTTTGCGCTGAATGATTTGAGAAGTCGCACCGCACGACTTGTTGCCGCGTGAGAGATTTTCCACGGCCCAGCGGAGCGACCTTTAGTATACGGACCGAAAAAAACGGATGTCAATCAGAAAAGCGCATCTTGCCGGATTCCCCCAAACGCCCCGCTGTCTGTCTCTCCATTCCCTGCCCTCGCCACAACCGACACGACCGGCCAGCCGGCTCGAAATTACAGCGCCTGCCATCGGCAACCGCGTCGCAAAAAATGCACCCGCTGAGGAGGAAAAACCAAATATTCCTTGGATTTTCCGATCGAACTCGTACACAATAGCGGAATTATCAGCGGGTTCGCATTTCGCTCGTTCGTCAATTCCCGACATCGCGACGCGGGTCGATCGAACCTCGCGGTATGTCGCGTTGCGGGAGTGCCGAACGCCGCCGACAGTCGCGCTGTCACCGTATCGTCGGGCCGCTAATTGTCGGCGAAATGGAACCAGAATGGGACCAATCCTCCGCAATGCGGAAGGCACATTAACACTATCGGCACCGTCAATTCGCGGAATGCATTCGGCTGACGTATGCGGGGGAAGTTGTTATTCTGAATCGCCCTCAGCAGGTTTTCCTCGCGGAAATGGAATGATTGTCATAACCGACTGGCCTTTACACATCGGTAGATTCTGCGTGCGTTACGGGTTTGAATGAGTACGGCAGCGGACCGCGCCGCCTTGGCTGTCGTGCTTTTTGGCTTCTTCTTGAATTACCTCGGAGAGATTCTCGTGTCGACAAGCGATGCTCCCTACACGCTCGAAAAAACGCGCGGTTACGTCGTCCTGTGCCTGCTCCCCAAACTGAACGAAGTCCAATGGGGCGACGTGCAGCAAGTGGGAAATGAAATCATCCCCGACCTGGACGCCCTGCGAAATCCGGCGCTCTTGGTGGATCTCTCGGCGTTGGATTATATGGGCAGTTCCATGGTGGCCCTGCTCGTCCGGCTGTGGAAAGCGGTGCAAAAAAAGAACGGCCGAATGGTCGTACAAAGCGAACAAAAAATGGTGACCGAGGTGTTGAACATCGCCGGTTTGAATTCGCTGTGGGACGTGGTCCCCACCCGCGAAGAAGCGATCACCGCCATGCGCCATGCCCCCTTGGCGTCGAAAGACGGGCACGCGCAGGCGTCCTGGACCGGGCCGATCATCGCGCTCATCGCCGCGGCCGCGGCCGGTTGGGTGTGGTGGACGACGCGCTCCGGGAGCCCCCTATTCGACGACGCCCAACGTTCGGTCTATCTGCTGTTCGCCTTGGCGGCGGTCGCGCTGGTGACCAGTCTGCTGACGCTGGCACGCAATGCCGGCGCGGCGCGGGTCGTTGGAGGCCTTGTCCTGTTGGCCAGCATCGGCCTGGCAATCGGCGGATTTCAACAGATGCCCGCTGCAGACGCCGCGCCTGCAAGTGAGGAGACCGAGCAGACTGGTGAAGAGACTGCCGACAACAAACCTGCCGCTGCCCCCGCGAAGTTGAAACTCCCCGGGCAAGGAAAAGGCAAAGGCAAGGATGACGAGTAGGCTTCCTGATCGGGACCGGGACGTGTCATGTGCTCCGAACTTCCAATCGGTCCGATCCGTTTTGCGAATACGTAAGAAACGCTGTCACCGATTCACTTCGGGAGACACCTGTTAGTTCTGGTAAGTCGCCCGCACGGCGTTACGACACCGGCCGTTCGATGCAATCATTCAAGTGAGTTTCACGGTACTAGGGAGTTGCAGCAATGGATTCCAAGAGTCAAGAACGCGACGTTCGCCAAAAAGCTTTGCAGCAAGAATTGGGCGAGTTGGTGGACGTCGTCGGCCCCGGCCCGCTGGTCGACTTGTTGCTGGAACGCGCCTTCCAACTCAATGCCACGGATATCCATTTCGATCCCGACGAGAAGGGGATCCGCATTCGCCTGCGTGTCGACGGATTGCTGCACGGCATCTTGCACGTCCCCTCGACGCAGGCGGCGCATATGGTGTCCCGGATCAAGTTGATGTCCGGCATGGACATCACCGAAAAACGTCTGCCCCAAGACGGTCACATATCCAACTTTGTTATGGAGACGCAGCGCGATATCCGCGTGGCGTGCGGGCCCACCAATTACGGCGAGCGCCTCGTGCTGCGGCTGATGCCGGGCGAGAAGTCGTTTCACCGTCTGGACGATCTGGGGTTCGACGAAACGCAGCTTCCGATGCTCAAGCGATTTTTGAATATCCCTTACGGCATGATCCTCACCGTGGGGCCGGTTGGTGCGGGGAAGAGCACCACGATGTATGGCTGTCTCGACGAGCTAAATGACCCCACGAAATCAATCTGCACCATTGAGGATCCCGTCGAGCGACGCATCGACGGTATCAACCAGACGCAAATCAATACGCAGATCGATTTCACATTCGCCCGCGCGCTGCGGATGCTGCTGCGGCAGGACCCCGACGTTCTCATGATTGGCGAAATCCGAGACCCCGAGACCGCACAAATTGGAGCCCGCGCGGGTCTGGCCGGGACGTTGGTCCTCAGCACACTGCACGCCAACGATACGACGTCGACCTTCGACGTCCTTCGCGGATTTAACGTACCGCCGATGGTCGTGGCCGACGCCGTCTACTGCGTGATCACGCAGCGGCTGTTGCGAAAGATTTGCCAAAACTGCAAGGTCGCCTACCAGCCGGATGAGCCGCAGTGCGAAATGTTAGGGCTTGATCCCGCCAACGCGGGCACGGTCGAAATCTATAAAGGAAACGGCTGCGACAAATGTTTCGGCACCGGCTTCCTAGGCCGCACAGCGGTGTTTGAAGTCCTCGGCATGGACCTGGACCTCCGCCGTGCCGTGCTGCATCACAAGCCGCGGCTGGAACTGTTGGAGATCGCCAAGAGCAAGGGCATGGAAACACTCGAGATGGCCGCCTCGCGGAAGGTCGTTGCCGGCGTCACGAGCTACGAAGAAATGAACCGCGTCCTCTCCGCCTTCCCCGGCGATTAACGAAAAGCAGCAGATTCAGGGTGGCTGGGGACGAGCGAAAGCTCGCCCCCAGGTCGATTGACGTGCCTGCGCCCAACTCACTGGGGGCGGACTTCGTCCGTCCCCAGCCACCCACTTGTTGGTCGCTGTGCGGAAAGTTCCGGCGGGAGAGATTGTTCGGGACCAAAGCGGGGCGGGATGTCGCGACTGTTCCAAATCTTGCTCATCGCCTCCACGTTGGGTAGCTCCTGGTTGGGCATGATGATTGTGCACGAAGCCGGGCATGTGCTCTGCGCCTGGCTCAGCGGGGGGACGGTCACGCAAGTCGTTCTGGGTCCGCTGGTCATTTCGCGAACCGACGTGCATCCCAATCCGCATCCGCTGTTTGAAATTTGGGGCGGCCCGATTGGGGGCTGCCTGATTCCGCTCATGATCTGGTGCATCGCCCGCTGGCGGAATGTGTCCTGGGCGTACTTGCCGGCGTTTTTCGCGGGATTCTGCCTGATCGCCAATGGCTGTTATCTCACGATCGGCGTTTTCGACCGCGTCGGCGACGCTGGTGACTTGCTCAACCACGGCGCGGCGGCGTGGCAATTGATCCTGTTCGGAATCATCACAATCGTGCCCGGCTTTCTGCTGTGGCACGGTTTGGGCCCGCATTTCGGCCTGGGCCGGCCCGGTGGCGCCGTCAACGAAACGGCCGCCGTGACGATGACGGTGTTATTTGTGGTGATCGTGTCGGCTGAATGTCTGTTTTTTGCCTGAGTGTCAAAAAATACTTGAACCGAACTCGGGAGCACAACGTTCTGTCTGGTAGACGGGGGAATCACAGCACGGGAAATTAGGAGAAATTCAATTGGATGTCACCTCCCCCTAGCGCTCGCGGGGAGGTTTTTTTCTTACAAGTAGTTTCGAAACCCTCTGATGCGTCGCGCAGACACATTCATGAAAGGTTCCCGAACAAGCACAACCGGGTTTTGAAACTGGTTCTAAGGGCAAACCCATGAAAATCTTGATCGCACTGTTCGTCATCGCTGTCGTGATGTTGTTGGAGGGATTCGGGATCTGGATGCTTTTGGGGATCAACGAGCATGAACCGACATCCCGCGGCCGCGTGTTTTGGCTCGGTGTGATCGTCCTGACGCATTGGCTGGGAGCGGCGGTGTACTATGCATATCGTTCGCTGTGGCCCGTGCACCGACCCGGTCCGCTTTCGCCCGGCCGCATGGCGCGCTTCGGTAACCGTCTGCAACCGCACACCGGCCGCGGTTGAGTTTATGAATTGCGAGATGTCGCACGTTAACAATGGGTGGCCCAGCCAGAATTCGCTGGGTCGCGCAGCGACACGAAGTGAGCGCCATGTGCAACCTTCTTTTAAGCTGGGAGCACGTGGCGCAATTTCTTGCGCCTGACGGCACCCAACTGCTGGGCGGTCGGGTCACCCGGGAAACCGTGCGCACACCGGGCGGGGCGACATTTGACGCGAACGCCTATTGTTCCGCGCGCGGTTCGACGTTACGCTATACCGCTGTAAGCCATTGGGAGCGTTTCGTATTGCCGGAGCCTGGAGGAGGCGGCCGCATGTTGACCATACCGGGAACGGGATTTCGACATTGCGATGGGATTGCCCGCCGGACGTTTCTTCAAGTCGGCGGATTGGCACTGGGCGGGCTGAGCCTGCCGCAACTGCTCCAAGCCGAAGACCATGCGGGTTCCGGCCGGTCGCACAAGTCGGTGATCATGGTCTTCCTCACCGGCGGTCCGCCGCACCAGGACATGGTCGATCTCAAACCACAGGCGCCGGCCGAGTATCGCGGCGAGTTCTCGCCGATCCGTTCCAACGTGCCGGGCATCGACGTTTGTGAACACCTCCCGCTGTTAGCGCAGCAGATCGATCGCTTGGCTGTGATTCGCACGCTGGTCGGTTCCGAGGGTCGGCATGCGGCGTTTCAATGTCTGCATGGGCATCCCGTGCAAAACCAACCCCCCGGCGGTTGGCCCTGCTTTGGGGCGGCCGTTTCCAAATTACAAGGCCCGGTCAATCGCGAAATTCCTCCCAGCATCAGCCTGCAGCCCCGCATGGGCGGACAGCCCTGGAGCGATCCAGGTCAACCGGGGTTTGCCGGCATGAAGCACGCTCCGTTCGCCCCCAACGCATCGGGAACGCAGGACCTCGTTTTGGATGGCATGAACGCAGCCAAACTCAGTGATCGCCGCTCGCTGCTGGATCGTCTGGACCATTTGCGCCGCACGCTGGATAAGAGCGACGCCGTTGACGGGATGGATACCTACTACCGGCAGGCGTTCGATATTCTCACCTCCGGCCGTTTGGCCACCGCCTTAGATGTCGAACAGGAAGATCCCGCCGTCCGCGAACGTTACGGCCGCGGTTCGAAGGAACCGGCCGGATACGGTGACGCGGGTTGGCTGCGCAACGAAGATTTTTTGGTGGCGCGGCGTCTTGTCGAAGCGGGGGCTCGCGTGGTGACGTTGTCGTTTGGCCGCTGGGACTGGCACGGTCAGCCACACGGGACGAATTTTGACAACGCCCGCGATCATCTGCCGGTGCTGGACCAGGCGCTCTCGGCGCTCTTGGATGATCTTTGGCAGCGCGGCCTGCAGGATGACGTTTCGGTCGTCGTCTGGGGAGAATTCGGTCGCACGCCGCTGATCAACAAAGGGGGCGGCCGTGATCATTGGCCCCGCGTGGGGTGCGCCCTGTTGGCCGGCGGCGGGATGCGGTCGGGATTGGTCGTCGGCGCCACCAACGCCCGCGCTGAACACCCGGTCGAACGCCCCGTCCATTTTCAGGAAATCTTCGCCACGCTATACCACAACCTCGGGTTGAACGTCGATCACATGACGATCAACGACCTGACCGGACGGCCGCAGTATCTCGTCGACCACGGCAAGTATCAGCCGTTGCCCGAATTGGTGTGAGCGGCCATGACATTTCCCCTTCTCAGCCTTCCTCACAACAACGCCGTCTATTCGGTCGCCTTCGCCGGCGACTCCGAACTGTTGGCCTGCGGTTGTCTCGACAAGACGATCACCCTTTGGGAATTGCCGTCCGGCAAACAGCGAAAGCGGCTCAGCGGCCACAGCGAAGCGATCTGCGAGTTGGTGTTCCCGCCTGACGGCACGTCGCTGCTGTCGGCGAGTTTGGATAAGACGCTACGAATGTGGGACCTGGAATCGGGCGCCGTCAAAGCGACGCTCTCCGGCGGGCATCAGGCCTATTTGACCTCTATGTCGGCCGCGTCCGACTGCCGTCTGGCCGTTACCGGCGCCCACGACAATTTGGTGATCGTCTGGGACATCGCCGGCGGCCGGCAACGGGGCGAGCTAAAAGGCCACACCGACCGGATCAATGCCGTTGCCATGTCACCCGATGGCAAACAGATCGCGTCAGGCGGCCACGAGAAGCTCGTCCGGCTGTGGGAGACCGAAAAACTCCAAGCGGTCAAAGACCTCGGACCGCATCCGGCGGCGATACAATGCCTCGCGTTTTCGCCCGACGGCAAGACGTTGGCGGCCGGAGATGATGCCGGGACGCTGCTGTTGTGGAACGTTGAAACCGGCAGCAAAGAGAAAATCCCTACCGGGCACGAGCGGACCGTGAAATCGCTCGCCTTTTCTCCCGACGGAACCCGGCTCGCCTCCGGCGGTAACGATACGACGGTCAGAATCTACGATGTCGACGATCGTCGAGAGATTGACGTACTCAAAGCTCATCGCAACAGCGTCTACGACGTGGCGTTCGCTCCCGACGGCACACAACTGGCCTCGGCGGGTTTTGACCGGACGGCGCACGTTTGGAAGCTGTGAGCATCACCCTCCGGGTGTCACCCCGTCAGGCCAGTCAGCACGCCGTCGCCGCAGTAGTCGGGGTTGCCAAAGTGCGGCACGTCGTGCCCAAACGCCTGCGCGATGTTCATCAGCAAACGGTTGTGCGGCACTTCGGGGAATTTGAGCGAACGGCCCATGCGGAAATCGAGTCCGCCGCCGACCAGCACAAAGGGAATGTTCTGGTGCGTGTGGCTGTTTCCCTTGCCCAGCTCGTTTGTCCAAATGATCGTCGTATTGTCCAGCAGCGTGCCGTTGCCATCCGGTTCGGGGGTTTCGGCCAATCGCTGCGCCAAATAGGCGACTTGCTCGCAAAACCAGCGATTGATCTGCGTGAGATCCTTTTGCGCCTGTTCGTTGTCATCCGGTTCATGTGAGATGTCGTGGTGCCGGCCTTCGATATTCAGCCAGGACATGACCGTGTCGCTGGCCGAATAGGCATACTGCAGCGTCGCGACCCGCATAAAGTCGGCGGCGAAGCTGTGCACCATCAAATCAATTTGCGTACGGCTGATGACCGGCATGCTGTCGTTTTCTTGTTTGATGCCCGGCTGCAGTTCTGGCGGCGCGTGTTCCAAATCAGTCGGTGTCGTGTTCCGTAGCTCCTGCTCCATTTGCCGGACCAAAGCGGCGTGTTCGTCCAAGATCCGCCCGTCCTCTTTTCCGACCAGTGACCGCACTTTGCGAAAGTCCTCCTGAAGACCGTCCAACACGCTGGCCACGCTGTCGCGATGTTTGAGTTGGCCGTAGAGCTTGTCGAACATCTGGTAAGGATCATTGATCGGCGTGACCGGTTTGTTGGGACCGGCGTAGACCATCCGAGTCCAGGTGTCGGCCCGTTCCCGCACCAACACACCGAATTCCAGCGACCCGAAACGCGTACGGGTTTCCGGGCGGCTTTGCAGGTAGTTCTTCAATTCCTGGTCGATCGAAATGCCGCTCGACCAGCCGGCCGGATGTTCCGAACAGCCGCCGAGCACGTTTCCTGGAAACAGTTCGATCCCCGTCAGCAGGCAGCCGATGCCCCGCATGTGCTGGTCGCCGTCGCCGCGGACTTTGTCGCAGATCCCGTTGAGGATCAACGTGCGGTCGCGCAGCGGCTCCAGCGGTTTCAGGCTATCTTTGAATGTAAACTGTTCCCCCTCCTCATCCGGCCAGAACGTCGAGGGGACGATGCCATTCGGGCTGAATAGCACCACCAACCGCCGGCGGCGGGTCCCTTCCGCGGCGAAGCCCAGGCTGGGCAGATTGAGCAAAAACGGCAGCATCGCCGAACTGACTCCGGCTTTGCGCAAGAATTCGCGGCGTCGGTATTTTCGGGGCATGATCTCTAGTTCTGTGTAACGGAGGAGCCGTCCGGCGACACATTCGCCAGCGCAGCGGCGATTGCCATCTCGGCCATTAAATGACGGAGGTTGAACTCATTGTTGACGAAGCTGCGCCGCAACGACGGCAGCATGTCACTGCCGTAGGCACGGATCGGTTGCTTGACGGAATAGTAAAAGAGCTTCTCGATCAACGCCTCGTGGACCTCCGGGCTGGCCGCCAAAAACGCGGCCAGTTCTCGGGCACCGTTGAAACGTGCTTGGCTGCCGTCAAGCGACTGGTAGGTACCGCCGGCGTCGATCGGCTTGTCGTTTTCGCTGTCTCGCAGCCGGCCGATCGCGTCGAAGCGCTCCAGCGCAAATCCGAGCGGATTGATCAACCCGTGGCAGGTTTGGCAGGTCTGGGCCTCGGTTTGTTTGATCGTGCGCTCGCGCGTAGTCAATCCCGGATGCAGCGAAGGAGCATCGGGCGTGACGGCATCCGGCGGCGGACGCAACGTGCGACCGAGGACACTCCGCGCTAAAAACACGCCGCGGCGAATCGGCGACGAAGCCTTGGGACCGGCAAACGCCGCCATCAAATAGGGATGCGACAACAACCCGCCCCGCGCGTTGCCGCCGGGAGTCATCTTGTGAAACGACCCGTCGCCGGGAGCCTCCGCTCCATACAGCGGGGCCAGGCGTTGATTCAGATACACGTAGTCCGCCAACAACAGGCTGCGAAAATCAGCACGTTCATCGGTAAGAACTTCGTCCAAGAACAACTCAAGCGACGTCCGCAGGTCCGATGCGACTGCGGCGCTGAACTCCGGAAAGTCCGCCGCGTCCTTCCGCAACTCCTGCAGCTCGTCAATCTTTAGCCACTGCAAGAAGAATGCATGAAGCTTGGCCGTAAACCGCGGGTCGGCCATCATCCGCTGGGCGTGTGCGGCGAGCTGCTCGCGGGAGTTGAGCTCTCCGGCGGCGGCCGCCGCCAGCAGCGCGTCGTCGGGCAGTGAATCCCACAGGATAAACGACAGCCGCGACGCGTGGGAAAAATCATCGACCGGCGCACCTGGCAAATCGACATACAAAAACCGGGGCGATTTGAGGACCATGAGCACCGTGCGTTCAACGGCGGTTCCCGGATCGGGCGCACGTTGAAATTGTCGATCCACATACAGCGCCCGTAGTTCGCCTGTCAGCGGGCGGCGGAAGGCCAGCGCGGCGAATTTGGCACAGAACTCCCGCAGCGCCGGCTCGTGTTCCTGGTTCGGTTCGGTCACGCCGCAGAAATCGCCCAATCGGCCGCGGACGTAGGTCGCCGCTTCGATGGCCGCCCGCGTGGTCGCCTGATCCCACTCGGCGCTGACCGAGGTCCCGCGCTCAAATCCGGTGCTACGGTCATCGGGTGGAAAGTTCGCTTGGACGACCATCGTCTCCCGCACTTCGTGCGGCGACAAATACCGCGCAGGGATCAACTCCTCTTCCTGTCCAGGCCGTTTCCAGGCGAGGGCAATCACGGCCGGGGCAATTTTTGCCCGCAACTGTTCGGTCTTCTTGGCCCCTTGACCCGCTTTGGTGAAATTCAGCCGCAACAAGTGGTACCGGCCGGCGATCAATTTGCGTGTGGCGCGAAATTCGTTCTGATCGCCCGATTTGACCCACGCGTCGATTAACGGTGTGTTGCGGTCGTTCACATACAGAGCGATGCTGTTGGGGCTGCGGACGATGAATTCGTAGTCCCCGTCGGCCGGCGCGAGCAAAGATCCCGACCAGGAGATCGCGAATTCCGCCGGATCGATTTCATCCGGCTTGGGGCTGGATTTGCCGAAGTCGAATTGGATCTGCGGGTCGATGCGGTCAAACACCTGCTTGCCGTTGCCGTTCTCGTCAATGGCGGCATAACTGCCCTTTAGCCCCCGCTCCGCTTGATATTGCCGCGGACCAAAAAACGCGACCATCAAGTCGGCGACGGCGAGTCCGTATTGCTTCTCAGTCAGACGAGCCGTGTCAATGTGCGGTGCGTGTTTGCGGGCATAAGCTGCGGGAGAATAGAACTCGCCGAAGATAAACTCAGCCACGCGCTGCGCATCGT
>CALFYU010000159.1 GCA_937952455.1 uncultured Planctomycetaceae bacterium | reverse complement strand
GGAAGCGACCGTGGTGATACCGGTCGGGGCGGCTGTCCTCCTGCGCATTGGGGACCTGTTCACATGTTTTCGACCGGCGTTCGGTGCCGTCGGCGTTCAACGCGATCAAACGACATAGGTCTTCCGGCGTTCGGTCCTGATAGAGAATCTCGGCGCGGCCGTCGCGATCCAAATCGACCGCCACTGGCCCGCGCCAGGGACCGTGGTAACCGACCATCGACGGTTCGCCCCAACCGGGCCGCGTCCACAGAGTGCGCGGCGGCTGATCGCTCGCCGTCGGCGCGGCCAGGGCCACGATTTCCTCGCGTCCGTTTTGCAGCAACAACTCCGCTCCAGGCGCACTGTCCAAGTCGACGGCAATTGGATACGAGTACAGTCCCCCCACACGTTCCCGCGAAACTAACTCGACAGCTGCGCCAGTCGCCCTGACCGTACCCGGGCGATGTTCCATTTGCAGGAGCGCCTCGGCCCGCCCGTCGCCGTCGGCATCGCGAAACTGTTCGACGGTGAACTGCGTCTGTTCGGGAGGCCGCAGTTGCCACTTCTCGACGTACCGGCCGTCGCCGGCCAATCCCACCGCCACGAGCGTTTCCGCCCGGTGGCTGCGATCGGCATCGATGCTCAGCAACACCTCCGGTTTTCCATCTCCGTCCACGTCGCCGCGGGCGACGGCGAGGTGCGAGTCGACCGCCATGGAACGGCTGTTTCCCGGCAGCGGCTGCGGATACCGCAGCCAACGTCCGCGCGGGACCTGATACACGCTTTGGTACTCGCCGCCGCGAATCTGCGCGATCTCGAGGGGGGCATACATTGTCCGTTGCCGCAACGGCGCTGCGCCGCACAGCAACTCCGGCGGTCCCTCGCCGTCGAGGTCGGCGACGTCGTAGACCGTCTTACCGGGCAGGTCCAACTCCACTCGGCCCGTCTTGATGTCCCGGGTGATGATCCGCCACTTGCCGTCGCGGGGGATATTGAACAGGTTGTAGACCATTTCCAACTCACCGTCACCGTCGACGTCGGCAAGCGGATCGTGCGGGACGCGGAGGATTTCATCGCGGGCGACCGAATACTCGTACTGCTCGTCCCAAGGCTCCCAAAGCTTGCTGCCGTCGTTGTCAATGAAGTCGGCGTGCAGCACGAAATCACACAGAATCACGATTTCGGGAAAGGGGTCGTCGTCAACGTTCACGATGCGCGAGTAGCCGTAGTTGCGATGGGCGGCGTTTTCGCACTCCATCTGCACCTTTCCGGTGGCGCCGTCAAAAACAATAGCGCGGTACCACGTGACCAACACCACTTCGTCGTCGCCGTCGCCGTCCATGTCGGCGGCATGCAGTTGCGGCCCTTGCGGATTGCGATCGACCTCGGTCTCCCAAACTTGGGCGGCGCGGTCGAATCCGTCGGAGAAGTCAAAACAATAACCGCCGTTATAGGCGACGCGATCCCGAGTCTTGACCCCCCAAAACACGGCCTGAAATCCCGCGCTGCCAGGAACAAACCGGCCGACGACAAATTGTGCCAGCGGATGCTCGAACGTGTGTTGCCAAAGCACCTGGCCGTTTTCGTCAGTGATCAGGGCGCGGTTGTCCTGAAGCTCCACGCGCTGTCGCCGGCCGTCGCCGCGAAGGTCATACGTTTCCGCCGGCAGCGTCCAACCCGCAGGTAACGTCCGCGATACCGGCGTGTTATCAACGGCCAATTCGGTGGACTGCGACGCGTCGGCGGCCCGGACCACGACGCGCGTATTCCATTGGCCGAGAAAGTGGCGCCATTTGATCTCTGGTTTCTGAATGCGACCGCGACCGGGAGCGAATCCGGTCAAAAACCGATCCCGCCGATAACAGGGCCACTGCCCGGGCCACTCCGGCTCGGCGGCGAACGTTGAAGGGAGACTTGGCACCGTCACGGTCGTCACGAACAACGACAGGAGAAGAGTGCGAACCGCACGCATTAGGTTGTCTCGATGGCGGGAAGGAATGGAGGAGGGATGGCGATCGTCACCAACTCAAATGCGACTGCATATACCACACGGCCGCATAACCGGCAGCAGCGGCAGCGGTGAAAAGGGCGGCGGAGCCGAGGCGGGTGAGCAGGCGGCGGCCGCGCGAGACCGGCGGCTTGCGCAGGGGCGCCCAATCGGGACGGGGAAACGGTTCGGCGTGTGACGTTTCCTCGCGAAACTGTTTCTGTAATTCCTCAAATGCGGCCGATTCTTCGCGCAGCTCGGCCCGCTGACGTTCCAACTCCGCGCGCTGCTCGGCCAGGTCTGCCAGTTCGCGGTGGAGTTTCTTACGGTCGGCAACGGTATTTTCGACGGTTGCGACCTGTTGCTGAACTTCGGTCGATGCACCGGCCACCTGTTCGGCGCGTGCGGCTGCTGATTCGCGTTCGAATTCCGAGCGGTCGTCCAAGAGGGCCTGCCGTTCCGCGTCCAAATCCAGCTGCTGTTGCGACACCGCTTCAATTTCCGCGTCGAGTTCCGCTTGAAGGGCCTCATTTTCGCGCGAACGCGCCGCCACCGCGTCCACCTCGGCTTGAAACTCTTCGCGTTGTGCTTCGAGTTCGGACCATTGCCGGGCCAGCGAGGTTTCGCGTTCGTGCAACGACTTTTCGGCCGCCTCGAACTCCTCCAGTTTGGTCGTTTCCAATTCTTCGTATTTTGCGCTCCATTCTTCCAGTTGTGTCTGGAGATCGGCGATGGTCTCGGCGGCTTGCGCGGCCTCCTCTTCGCTTTGGCGGCGTTCTGCGGAGTAGTCGGCCAATTTCGCCTGATGGGCAGCCACGGTTTGGACCAGAGATTGCTCGCCGTCCACCGCCTGCCGCAGCGCTTCCTCCATCGAGAGAATCTTGCCCCGCAGCTGATCCCGTTCCGCGATCAACGCAGCCCGCGTTTGCAGAAGTTCCTCTTGGGCCTGCACCAACTCCTGATGGGCGGCGCGCAACTCGTCGGCCTCCTGCTGCATCGCCTCGTGCGCTTTGCGAAGCTCCGCGTCTGAGGCATCCCGCTCGGCCAGTTGGGTCTGGAGTTCTGAAAGCCGCCGGTCGAGGTCCGTACGTTCGGCTGCCAACTGATCGGCTCGTTCTTGGAGCTGTGCCTGTTGTGCAGTGAGCTGTTCATGTTGTTCGCGAAGTTGGTGCTGCTGCTCTTCGACTTCGGCGCGGCGGGATGCGACGAGCGCCTGTTCGTCACCAAATCCCGCCTGCATCGCCGCGAGTTCATCGAGATCGGCCTGCAATCGTTCGCGATCCGCCGCGAATTGGCGTCGCTGGGCCTCCAGCTCACTGCGATCCTTGTCGATCGCTGCTCGCTCCGCGTTGCACGTTTCGCGATCGACGTCGACCTGCTGCCGCTGAGTCTCCAACTGTTCGGCGTCGCTTTCGACCGCCGCGGCTCGTTCGGTGAGCCGGTCACGCTGTTGTTTGAGATCGTTGAACTCACGCTCCAACTTTTCGCGATGAAGTTCAAACTCAGCGTATTCGGCGGTGAATTGTTCGCGATCTCGGCGTACCCGTTCCGCCTCGTCTTGATGCGACCGCGTCGTGGCCGCATCCGGGGGGACGAGATTCGTCTCCACGCGGAACTCAAACTTGTCCACGCGCAACCGGTCGCCATTCCGCAGCGTACTCGCCTCGACCGGCACGTCATTGACCGAGATCCCCGCCTGGGTCCGCAAATCGTAGACGCGCAACCGTCCGGCATCGAGTGTGATCACGCAATGGCTGCGTGAAATGTCGGGCGAAACCAACTGGATGTTGCAACTGGTCGACCGCCCGATCATGGTGACGGGCCGCAGGATGTCCTTGGCGACAACTTGCGCACCCGCAAGAATCACGAGCCGCGCGTAGTCGCCGTCAGTGGCAGTTTGTGGTTCCGGTCCTCCTGACGGCGAGTTGGACATGACAAGCACCTCGCGTCCGCCGGCGCGGCGATGCACCGCTCCCGAGTGAGTAAACGACGATCGCCGCGAAACGGTCGATTCGACCAAATACCATAGAGATTGCGATGTTACGAGCTATGCGGGCCTGTTATCATCGCGGCAAGAATTCCAAATACTTATAGCAAATTTCGGCACTTTTGAGAATAATTCGCTTTGATGATCACCGAGACAACAACCGCCCGCCTGTTACAAACATGCGTGGTATAATCCTGCTGTAGATGTCGCGAGACTCCTTCTCAACCGCGAAATCGCCACCGCAGCGTTGCGTGGGTTGATCGAGCTGCTGCAGCGGCGAATGATTCCGGTCGAGTCTTAAGTCGTTCCGCTAAGCTTCCAAGTCTTTTGCCTCGCCACTGACGGCGGGCATTCAGGGCCAAATTCTGAAATGACGACCGCCGATACCAAACCGGGAGGGGATGTGGACATCGTCGCCCGGCGCAAGGAGATTATTCGCCGCCGCCCGAAAATCGCCTGTTGGATTGCTCGTGCTGCGTTGGCCGGATATCTGTTTGCCTTGTGGAGATATCAAGGCTGGCTCGGCCAACATCTTCCGGCCACGGCTGATGTGGCCTGGAGTTTTGAAAGCAGCGCCGCGTTTTTGGCCGCCCTCAAGGAATTTGCCATCGCAGCTGGTGTTGAAACACTGCGGTTTTTCCTAATTGGTTTCCTGGTCATGTGGGCAGTCGGCAAACCGAGGTCGGAGCGTTCGACATTCCTGCGCAAGATTTGCTTGTTGGCAGTTGGATTGGGGTTGACGACGGTGGTAGTCGGGTGGGACGCAGGCGGGATGCCCGAGCGGGATCGATTGTGGATTCCCGTGATCGGCTGTTTGATCGGCATGACGGTCGGCTCAGCCAGCCTGCGCGGGAAGAAAGGGCTGATGAATCTCGCCGCTTGGAGCGTGGCTCACCTGTTGCTTTTGACCACTTTCTTGGTGGCCGTGTTGTATTTTGCAACCGACAGCCAACCACTCGACGTCGAACGCGTGGAAGTGCCCGCCGCCGAGAAACGCCGGTTGGTGGATCTGATCAAGCGCGCCGCACACGACCGTTCGGTCGATGACACCGGCGAGATCCGCGAAATTCGTTTGAGCGAGGACGAAGTCAAAACGCTGTGCGCTTGGGGACTGGAGACGCTCGCCGTTGAGCCGCGGCTCGACCTGCGGCTGGAACCGGAAACCGTTACGATTCAAGCGTCGCCAAGTTATACATTGCCGCTGGTCGGTGAACGATTCCTCAATACGCATGTCTCGGCCCAACTCGACGTGGCCGACGGCCAACCGCACCTGCAGATCGACGAATTGCAGGTGGGGCGGCTCGGCTGTCCGAAATCGGTCTGCGATTCGGTGTCGCGTGGCCTATTGGCCCTGTTGCGGATGAACGACGACGTGAGCAAGATCGTTGATTCCATCCAACGGCTGCAGGTCGACGAAGCCGCAGCGACGCTGTCGGGAAATCGTCAAGTGATCCGTGATCAGGTACTGCCCGTGGTGCAATCCCGGTTGGGGATCTCGCCGGAATTGATCGCGGCGACGGGCGAACACTTGCAGCACATCGTCAGTGCCGCGGGCGATCTCCCCCGCGGAGATGAACGCTTTGTGGCGATCACGACCGAGGCGTTTCGGTTTGCGCAGCAGCGCTCGGCGGACCGTGATCCGGTCATCGAGAATCAAGCGGCTATTCTTTCGTTAGGCATTGTGCTGGGGCACCGCCGGGTTGCCGACCTGGCTGGGACACGCGATGCCGTTCAACAATGGTCTGCGGCGCGGCAACGGCTGGGGAATGTGACGATCCGCAGCCGGGGCGATTGGACGCAGCATTTTTGCGTCAGCGCCGCACTGGTCGTCCTGGCCGACACGGTCACCAGCGATTGGGTGGGTCTGCTCAAAGAAGAGATCGACTCCGCCGGCGGAAGCGGTTTTTCGTTCGGGGACTTGTTGGCCGACCGCGCGGGAACCCTGTTTGCCGAGGCGGCCACTCGCGATGAAGCGTCGGCGCGAAAAATGCAGGAGCGATTCGCCGGCGGAATCACTATCGATGACATTTTTCCGCCGGCCGACGACTTGCCCGAAGGCATTCAGGAAGACGAATTGAAGTCCGCATACGGCGGCATCGGCGGCCCCCAATTTCGCGAAATGACACAGGAAATCGAGCGGCGCTTGCGAAGCTGCTATCTGTTGCAGCCGTAGTTGATAATTTCGCGAGATTCGGTTGAGAATCTCTGTTTTTCCGGTGATCGCTACGGGAAAGTCTTCGGACAATCTCTTAGGCGCGGTGTAGCGTTGCGCCTGTATCGTCCGGTTTTCCCCAAGGATCCCTCCCATGCTTCGTGGAACGATTCGTTCAACTACCTTGTTTGTGTTGTCTTGGGCATTAGTTTTTGCCGTCGTCGCTCCGGCGCCGGCGCAAACCTCGGGCAACGGGAACAACAACGGGACGAACAACAACAATAACAACAACGGAGCGGCCGCCGGCGTCACCGTCAGTGCCGAGGGACTGGTCGAAACGGTGGTCGCCAAACCCAACAAGCGGTTGGATCAACAGCGACAGGCGGCCGCCCGCGAAAAACTGACCGACGACCTGGTGACGTTTAACCCGCTCCGCAAAGTCTCGCTCGTGCGGCTCGAAAAAGCGTACGAAGAACTGAACCGGTCGGAAACCCAGGTCACACCCGACATGCAATACCTTGCTGGTCTGCAGCGGATCGATTACGTCTTCGTCTATCCTCAATCGAGGGACATCGTCATCGCCGGTCCCGCGGAGGGCTTTGCCGAAGACGGCGCGGGGCGGACTGTGGGACTGACGACCGGCCGGCCGCCGTTGCGATTGGATGATTTGATGGTGGCATTCCGCGCCGTGAATCGCGGCGAAGACGTCGGCTGCTCGATCGACGCCCGCGCCGAGAATTTGGCAAAGTTCAAGGCCTATCAGGCCTCGCACAGCGGTGCCTCCAGCGCCGCAGTCGCGCGCAAACGATTTGACGAAATGGCCAAAATCCTCGGCAACCAAAAGGTTTCGATTTGGGGTGTTCCTCCCGACAGCCACTTTGCCCGCACGATGGTCGAAGCCGACTATTTCATGAAGAAGATCTCAATTGGGCAACTTCGTATCCGCGTCAAGGGGTTCAAAACCCATCTGTCGATGGTCGGACCGGGAGACGATATGGCCAACCGTTGGTGGTTTGCTCCGCTGTATGAACCATTCCAGGCCACCGCAGACGGCAATGCGTTTCAGATCTCCGGTCCCAGAGCGCAACTCTACGCCGAGAATGAAGTCGTTACGGCTGACGGAAAACGGACTGGCGTGGGAATCAAAGCGGCGAGCACGGACCGGTATGCCAAACACTTCACAGAGAAGTTCCCGGAGTTGGCAGAAGCCGTTCCGGCGTTCGCAGAATTGCAGACACTGTTCGACCTGCTGACCGTGGCTGCATTGATTCAGCAGCACGGACTAGCCGAGCGGGTCGATTGGCCGATGAGCCTGTTTCTCGACGAACAGCGGGGAGTGATCGCCAAATGCAATGTCCCACGGGACGTCGCTACGACGGTCGCCTACAAACGCTCGCGACGCCGCACATTGATCGCCATGGTCGGCGGCGGGGTGATGATCGATCCCCGCGAGACATTGCAGGCGGTTCGCGTCGAAGAGGGAGGCGAAGCGCTGGGGGCGAAGTTGGCCGATGCCGACGAACCGGAAGTTCCCGCCGGCCGGTGGTGGTGGGATTGAGCCGACGGCGCAAGCTGTTGGCTTACCGCTTCCCAATTTAGGGTGGTACTGGCGGCTCGTTCGCCAGTGCGATGCCGATTTGGGGTTTCCACGTCAAGGTATGTCGGTTCACGTGCGCACTGGCGGGCAAGCCGCGAGTGCCACCCAACATTGCGTTGCGAGCGCAATATCGTCCGCGAAACCGCGTCAGCGGGTGACGACTTGAATGCGATTGTCGATGCGGGACAGCCCCTTAATACGGCGGAGCGATTCCTGGGCCATTTGCTTTTGGTAATACGATCCT
Source organism: uncultured Planctomycetaceae bacterium (assembly GCA_937952455.1). GTDB lineage: Bacteria > Planctomycetota > Planctomycetia > Planctomycetales > Planctomycetaceae > Symmachiella. The sequence continues at coordinate 1,692 of CALFYU010000159.1, read as the reverse complement.
ACCACGCCGTGCAGGACGACTTCTGAGTTGCGGAATTCGAAGGAGACGTTGCGCCCGAATGCCGACAGGCCGCGCTGGATGTGGAAATGAACGTCCTCGTGCAATGTGTGGGGGGCGTGGATCTCGCGCGCGGGCATGATGCGAAAGGTCTCCGGTCCGGGGGTGGTGTCGTGGAGGGGTACGCCGCCGCGTCCGAGATGCCGGCGGGAACGATTGGTTGGCACTGGCGCGCAAGCCGCCAGTAGCACCCTCTTGGTCGCGGGCAGCTGAGGTGAGGCTTTCGGCGTTATCTCTTGCATCGGCCAACCGTTCGAGCGTCCAAAGTGATTCGCCTGCGGAGCCGGCGAACTTTTGAGACGCCGGTGAAATATTCGTTAGATCTGGCTCAGACGTTTGAAGATGACTGTCTCAAATGCCGGCGGTGCCGTTTGTGTTTCTGAGATGCTCTGCAGCCGCAAAAACGGCCTGGACAGAACAATCCGAATCGATAGAATCCGCTCCGCTACTACGCAGAGATGCACTCCCATTGACCTATCGTTTCGCGGGTATGCATCGCGCGGGACGAACGAGCGTGGCTCGTCGTTCATTTCACCATCCCACTCGAACGTAGCAGCGGCTATTCCGGCCGCAAGAAAACCACTCCCCTCGATGACCTTGCCGCCTTTGGTTTGGCCACCCAACTCAGCCGAAGTGAATTGAGACGCCGCTACCACCGGCGAACCAATCCACGACCGCCCGAAGCGTCTTAAACCATCCCTGTCCCCATTCACGGCGAGTCCTCATCCGGTTTTCGTTCGGAAGAAAGGACCCATGTCCATGTTGTCGAGACTGATCCCAGCCGGCCTGGTGCTGTGCGCCGCCGCCGGCTGTCACACCTGGTACCCCTACTGCAATTCCTGCGGTCCGGGAACCGGATATCCACAAAGCCAGATCTATACGACGCCGTCGCTCACCGTTCCGAGCACCGTCCAGCCGGGCATGCCTGCAGGCGGTGTTCCGGCAGGCGGCGGCAGCAATGCCCCGCCATTTAATCCAACTCCCGACAATCCTCCCCCCACGGGTGGCGGCAATTTGGCTCCCGACTACCCCTACGAAGAACCTGGTCCCGATTCCGACGTGGACCCGCAGTTTAACGTGGAATCTGAACCGTTCGGAGCCGTCGAACAGGATCCCAATGTCGAGATCACGAGCGTCGAATCGTCCTACGACGAGGATGATTTCGTGGCGCCGATTGAAGTTCAACCCGCTTCAACGGTGACCAGCATTGGCGAGGGGGCGGCCCGCGGAGCGGCATCCCGTCCCGATCCGTATCTGTACGACGATAAGGACGACGATTTTAACGGCGACGGGGTCGGTGAAACGTATGAGTGGTTGCGGGGCGTGCTCGACTACGACCGGCAGCGGCGGAAATGGCAAATCACCTATAACGCCGATCCGACTGACAAGAACGACAAATACGGCGGCACGTTCACGTTGTCCAACGACGACATTCTCTATAAGAAGGCGTTGATGGCCGACGACGTTGTATTGATTGACGGCCGCGTGGACATCGAAAACGTCAACTACCAAGGCAAACCGACTTATCGTGTCGAGAACGTCAAACGGCTCGAACCGGAGTGATGGGTTTGTGATTCAGACGATGACGTTGGAGCTTGCCGGGGTCGCATTCTGGTCGGCGGGCCCTCACCCCCG
>CALFYU010000158.1 GCA_937952455.1 uncultured Planctomycetaceae bacterium | reverse complement strand
GCCTGTTGAATAGATAGCCTAAGGGGGAAACATTGCGGTGAGGGCCTTCACCGTCAAAGCGGGACAGAACTTTTCGGTGTTCGACGTCTCCGACAAGCTGCGCGAACGGGGCTGGCTGCTACCGGCTTATACGTTTCCAAAAAACCGAGAGGATTTGGCGGTGTTGCGGGCCGTTTGTAAGGAGGGTTTCACGCGCGACATGGCGAACATGCTGTTGGACGACCTGCGGCGGGCGGTGACGTACTTCGAGTCGCAACCGGGACACACGGCCAAGACCAGCGGGTCGACGTTTCACCATTGACCGATGCCGCTAGGTAATTTGGGTGCCACTGGCGGCTTGCCCGCCAGTGCGGCGTAAGATTGGGGCGCCTTGTATGTGTATGTCGATTGACTTGCGCACTGGCGGACGAGCCGCCAGTGCCACCCGACGACTACGCTAATCATCTGGCTGCGGGCAAAACGTTACACCGGCGACCACCCTTCGGTGATCTTTTTGTCAGCGGCGCGCTCGGCGGCTTCGGCGCTGACGGCGTCGTTGACGACGCTTTCCAGAACGTTGATATATTGGGTGAAGCGGCGGCGTCCGTCGTCGGACAGGCTGCACAGGGGCTGGGGCCGGTTGTTCTTCAGTCCCTTCCAGACTTCGATCAGCCCCGCTTCTTTGAGCACGTCGATGTGCCGGCTCAGGTTCCCGTCGGTCAGCGCGCAGAGATCCTTCAGGTCTCCGAACAGCAGGCCCTCCGGATGCGCGATGAGCGAGGTCATGATGCTCAGCCGTGCTCGTTCGTGAATCACGCGTTCCAGCCCGTTGTAGGCAAAACGTCCGTTTTCTGCCGCGGTGTCAGTTTTGCGGGATTTGTTCATCGTTTCGTTCCAACGTCCAATACAACACGGCGGCGGTCGCCAATTGGCCGACGCCGAACGGGGCTCCCATCGCCCAGGGAGAGAGCGACGCATCGCCGCGGGCCAGCGCGAGGCAGAGGACCCCGCTGACGACGTAAAAGGCCGCAACCCAAAACAGGGCGCGCGGCAGTAGGCGATACGTGGCGAACAGGCCCAAGCCGAAAAGAATCTGCCACAATCCGGGCAGCAGCCAGACCGTCTCCGGGGCGAACGTGACCAGCACAAACGTCAACAGCGCTCCAGCGATCACGCTGGGAAAGAATTGTTCGGCGGCCAAGAGCGTGATGCTCTTCGCATAGGCCGACCGGGACGCGCGGGACCGCAGCCACATTTCGATCAATTGCGCGGCGAGACTGATGGCGGCGACGCCAATCCACAGCGCGAGATACTGATGCGACTGTTTGAGCGGCTCGTCCAGCCAGATCGCCTGTGCCACGGCAGCGACGATCGCCAGTCCGCCCGAACAGGCGACGGGGAGCGCGCGAAAACCGCGAAACACCTCCGCCCGCGCCATCTGTTGGCGGATCTCCGAGATCTGGACCAGTGCGTCTTGAAGTTCCATGCGTCGTGCGACCCTCAAACGAGGACGGTTTGCTTTATATTGCAAAGTACAGTGTTGTGACGGGGGGCGTCAAGAGAAACTCGGCGCACATCGTTCCGTCATTGCGATAGGGTGGCACGGATTGCCAACGCCAATCCGTGCAAGACGTAACAGGCTGCGACGTCCACGCCAGGGAGACATCGCCATTGTCGGGTGAGCGGGAATTGCTGCTTCTTGCGTGCTGCGCCCGCCCGGATGTCTTCGCCATCGCGGCCACCCTGCGGTTGTTATCAAATGTGAGACGGGTTCGTAACGGCCCGCAAGAAATCAGCCTCAAACTTGGTTGGAATCTGTGATATACTGCCGGCCGGTGCGGCTACAATACACGGCCCGAGACGAACACCCTCCACCCTGGACAAACGACGTGCTGCGATTAGTGACCGACGACCGTGGTTCGATGCACTCGACGAGCCGCCGCGAAGTGTTGCGGTTGTTTGGGCTCGGCGGGTTGATGTGGCCGTTGGTCGGCGGCCGATCGCTCACAGCGGAATCGGCGGTGCGGGGCCCCGGTTTCGGGCGGGCGAAGTCGGTGATCGTCGTTTATGCCAACGGCGGGCAAAGCCAGCTTGAGACGTGGGATCCTAAACCGGAAGCCCCGGCGGCGATTCGCGGTGAATTCGCCGCGATCCCGACCGCCGTTCCCGGCACGTTGGTCTCGGAGCATTTTCCGAGGCTGGCGCAATTGGCCGATCGGTACGCGATCATCCGCAGCATGTCGCACGACGACCTGGACCACGGCTCGGCGACCTATTTGTCCTTGACCGGCCGGTTTCACACGCAGAAATCCTCGAATCCCCCTCCTACGCCCAGCGACTATCCGACGCACGGGTCGATTCTAGCGCGGGTACGGCCCACGTCTCGCTTTCCCTATTCGGCGGTGCACATCAACGGACCGGCGTACGTGCCGCTGATAGCGGGGCCGGGGCAGACCGGCGGGTTGGTGGCGCGCGCTTACGATCCGCTGCTGTTGCGGGCCGTTAACGAAAAGGCGGTCGGTATGCCCGGGCTGTCGCAGCAGCCGCAACTGCCGACGGTGCGTCTCGATGCGCGGCGGACCTTACTGGAAAGCATTGATGGTTTTACCCAACAACTCGATCGCGGCCGGCCGATTGATGATGTCGGCGGATTGTACGATCAGGCCTACCGTATGCTGGCGTCGCCCCGTTGCCGCGATGCCTTCGATCTGACGCAGGAGTCCGACGCGATGCGGGATCGCTACGGCCGCAATCGCGCGGGACAGGCCTGTCTACTGGCCCGCAGATTGGTGGAAGCGGATGTGCCGTGGGTCACGGTGTTCTTCAACCAGAACGCCCGTGGGCAGGACAATGAGCCGGACAATACGGACCTGTACGGTTGGGATACGCACAACGACATCTTTGTGGCGATGAAGAACTATCTGATGCCGCGATTTGATCTGGGGTTCTCGGCGTTGCTGGAGGATCTGGAGAATCGCGGTTTGTTGGAGACGACGCTGGTGGTCTGTATGGGCGAGTTCGGCCGCGCGCCGCGGATCGCCTTTGAGAAAGGTTTCGCCGGGGAATCGCCGGGGCGCAAACATTGGGGGGCGGTCTACTCGATCGTGATGGCCGGTGCCGGGGTGCGGCCGGGGTTGGTGTACGGGGCCTCGGACAAAATCGGCGCGTTTCCGACAGCTGAGAAAACCGGTCCGCCGGACGTGACGGCGACAATGTTCGCCGCTTTGGGGATCGATCCAGCGGGGCATTATCAGGACGGCTTGGGACGCCCGTTTGCGATCAGCGACGGCCAGCCGCTGACCGGCTTGTATTGAACACCAGTCATTCTCCTCAACGGCCCGAACCTTCGGCCGGCAACGTTGTCATGCCTGCCGCCGGTAGGATACCATGTCGGCGAATCACGACGACTTGCGTACTTGAACGGAATCATATCTTGGGGCTGCCGGCCTGGCTCGGTCGGTGAAGATGGAATTCTGAGGAGACGTCATGAAAAAAATGGCTTGTGTTGCGTTGATTCTGGGGCTGTTGCCGCTGGGGGGATGGCTGGCCAATGATCTGATGCCCGTCAGGGCGGAGCAGGCGGCGGCGGTTGTTGAAAAACCATCCGCCAAAAAGCCGACGGATCAGCCGCAACTTTTCGAGGGCATGGGGCCGCATCGCCGCAAGATCACGACCGAGTCGTCCGAAGCGCAGCGGTATTTCGATCAGGGGCTGACGTGGATGTTCGGCTTCAATCATGACGAAGCGATCCGTTCGTTCAGCCGCGCCGCAGAATTGGATGATAAGTGCGCGATGGCGTGGTGGGGCATCGCCTTGTGCGAGGGGCCGAACTACAACGACGAGGTGATGACGGACGAGCGCAATGAGGCTGCGTGGAATGCACTTCAGGAAGCGCAGGCGCGGATCGAAAACACGACGCCACTCGAGCGGGCGTTGATCGAAGCCCTGGCGACGCGTTATGCGAAACCTTGGCCGGAGGATCGCACGGCGCTGAACCAGGCCTATGCCGATGCGATGGCCAAGGTCTGGGAAAAGTACCCCGACGATGCCGACGTGGGGATGCTGTATGCCGAGGCGCTGATGGACCTCAAGCCTTGGCAGTTGTATTCGCTGGACCAAAAGCCGGCGGAGGGAACCGATACGATCGTCGCCACATTGGAACGGGTGATGGAATTGGAGCCGTATCATCCGGGGGCCAATCACCTGTATATCCACGCGGTGGAACCGAGCGCGAATCCGTATAAGGCGCTGCCCGCCGCTCATCGGCTGAGTGACCTCGTCCCCGCCAGCGGTCATTTGTTGCACATGCCGTCGCACATTTACGTGAAGACGGGATTTTGGGACGAAGCGATCGTCCAAAACCAAAAGGCGATGCGGTCCGACGAAAAGTACCGTTCGCTGTCGGCGAATCATGCGATGCAGCACACGTATATGGTGCACAACGCGCACATGTTGGCATTTACCTCGATGATGACCGGCCGGGAGAAACAGGCGATGGCGGCGGCGCGGGCGATGCGGGAGAATGTTCCCGACGAAGTGCTCGAAGCGGTGGGGCCGATCATCGATCTGTGGATGTGTTCGCCGTACGACGTGCAGAAGCGTTTCGGCCGCTGGGATGCGATTCTGGCGGAAGAGCCGCCACCGGAATACCTGCCGATCACGACCGCCATCTGGCGGGCGCACCGGGCGATTGCGTTTGCAGCGAAGAAGGATTTTGAATCGGCGGCCAAAGAACAAGCAGCCTTCCGAGCGGCCAAAGCGGCGATTCCCGAAGAGCACATGGCGTTCGGCGACGCGGCGCACACGATCTTGGAGGTGAGCGAGTACTTCGTCGCCGCAGAGATTGCCCTGCAGCAGGGGGATTGGAAAACGGCGGCCAAGCTGTTGGAGCAGGGGGCGGAGGTGGAAGACCGGCTGAACTACGGCGAGCCGCCGCAATGGCTGCAACCGATCCGCCACACGCTCGGCGCGGTCTATATGTCGGACGAGCGGTATGCGGACGCCGAACGGGTCTTCCGTGAAGATCTGGCCAAATGGCCCCGCAACGGCTGGTCGTTGTACGGGCTCAGCCGCGCACTGCAAATGCAGGGCAAAACGGCCGAGGCCGGAGAATACCGGCAACTCTTCCGCGGCGTCTGGGCGCAGGCCGATGAGCCGCTGGGGACGAGTTGCAAGTGCATCCCGGAGCTTTGAGTGACCTACTGGCGCGGTGCGTGGCCTTTGGGAATGCTGCGACGGTTCACGTTGATCAGGACAGCGAAGCAGAGCTTTGCGAAGATGCGTTCTCAAGCCGGAGCTTGGGAACGAGTGGCCGGTGATGTTCAAGGAGACCCTTCCGTTGAAAACACGTCTTGCTTCGGTTTGTTGTCTGATCGCCGCAGTCTGGGGAACGGGCCTTTCCGGTGCCGTGGCGGCTGAGCCGTCCGTGCCGGAGCGTGTGAAGAACGTGACCATTATCCGTGACACGTACGGCATTCCGCACGTTCACGGCCGCACGGACGCCGATGTGGCGTTCGGTTTGGGGTATGCACACGGCGAGGATGATTTTGCCTTGATTCAAGAGACGCTGATTGCGTCGCGGGGGCAGTTGCGGACGATCAAAGGCGCCGAGGGGGCGATCCTGGACTACCTGTATCAATTGCTCAAGGTCAAAGAGTTCGTCGACGAAAAGTACGAACGGGATTTGGCTCCCGAGACGCGGGAGTATGTTGAGGCGTACGCCGCCGGGCTGACCTACTATGCGCAGCGACACCCGGAGCTGGCGATTGCTCAATATTTGCCTTACACGGGCAAGGATGTCGTTGCTGGATTCGTGCAGCGGCAACCGTTCTTTTTCGGTTTGGATAAAGCGCTCAAACAGCTGCAAAAGCTGCCTCAAGCCGGGGCGGATGAGGATGCTAAGGCGGCCGCGATTTTGGATGCGGAGGATTTTCCGCCGATCGGGTCGAATACGTTTGCCGTCGCTCCCTCGCGTTCGGCCGATGGAAAGACGCGGCTGAATATCAACTCCCACCAGCCTTGGGAAGGGACCGTTACCTGGTACGAAGCGCATCTGAAGAGCGACGAAGGGTTGGACATCATCGGCGGACTGTTTCCCGGCGCACCGATGATCTTGCACGGGCACAATCAACATCTGGGCTGGGCGTTTACTGTCAATAAGCCGGACCTGATCGACGTGTATCGGCTGGAGATCAATCCGGAAAATCGCAATCAATACAAGCTGGACGGCCAGTGGCGGGACTTCAAGGTTGAAACGGCCGACTTGTCGATGAACCTGTTCGGCAGGGCGGACATTCCCATCACGCGGGAGATGCTCTACAGCGAACATGGACCGGCGATGCGCTTCGAGCACGGCACGTATGCCGTCCGGTTCGCGGGTTGGGGCGAGGTTCGCGCGGTCGAACAGTATCTTCGCATGAATAAGGCCCAAAACTTTGACGAGTGGATCTCCGCCGTGCGCAACCGCTGGATACCATCTCTGAATACCTGCTACGCCGACAAAGATGGGAATATCTATTATCTCTACAACGGGCTGATTCCGCGGCGGGCGGAAGGGTTCGATTGGGAGGGAATTCTGCCGGGCGACCGGTCGGAGGTGATCTGGACCGATTATGTGCCATTTGAGGCGTTGCCGCAGGTTAGGAATCCAGCGGCGGGGTTTTTGCAGAATGCGAATTCCACGCCGTACGCCGCCACGGTCGGCGAGGACAATCCCGATCCGGCGGATTTTTCTCCGACGATGGGGATTCAAACGCGGGATACGGACCGCTCGCTGCGGATCACGGAATTGCTGAGCGCCGACGACAGCATCTCGCACGACGAGTTCTTGCAGTACAAGTGGGACCGCCAAATCACGCTGGACGGCGATTATTGGCGGCGGCTGAAACCAGTGATCGAGGGGGCGCCGCCGGACGACTTGCGCCCGGCAGCAGAGTTATTGCGGAAATGGGATCATGTGCTCGATGAAAATAATCGCTCCGCCTCCCTGGCGGCCATGACCTATTACCAGTACGAAAAGGCGAAGTACTTCGGCACACCCGACCCGCAGCCTTGGGAAGCCCTGCGGGCAGCGGTGCAGCATCTCGACACGCATTTTCAGCGGCTGGATGTACCGCTGGGGGAATTGCAGCGATTGCGGCGGGGGACGGTCGATCTGCCGGTCGGCGGCGGCCCGCGGGTTTATAACTGCGTCCACGCGCGGGCCGATGACAACGACGGTCGCTTGGTCGGGTTGGCGGGCGATTGTTACGTGCTGGTCGTAGCCTTCGACGAAAAAGGCGTCGCCAGTTCGCAGGCGATTCACCAATACGGCAACGTCAACGTGCCCCGCAGTCCACATTATGCCGATCAGGCGCAGATGTTTGTCGAGCGAAAGCTGCGAGACTCCTGGATCAGCGACGCCGACCTCGCAGCGCATACGTCGCGGGCGTATCATCCGGGGGAGGAGGCGGCGCAGTAGGAAGAAAGAGTGGCCAGTGGTCGGTGGTCAGTGGCCAGAGAAGTTGGGCCTGGACGGCCGGATAATTTGGGTGTGCCGACCCTACAGTCTACGGGCTAAAGCCTACAGCCTTTTTGCTCAAGCCTGTCGCCTCAAGCCTCACGGCTACCTTCGCCGTTGCCACAGTAGTTCCGTGTCCAGATCGTCGATGGTGTTCAGCACGTGCATGTTGGCGCGGGCTCCGAAGGAGATGTCGGACATGCGTGAGAGGGCAGCGAACTGCTCGGCGAATGTGTCATCGCCGCCGCGGGAATTGGATTTGATTCCCGAGGCGACCGTGTGAGCGACGTCATCGACCTGCTCGAGCGCGCGGTGCAATCCCGATTGAGCAGTGCGGGCGGCGTGCGTGATGGCATGGACGGAGGACATGGAATTACGATCCAATGATCTAGTTGAAGGCGGTCGATTGCAACAGGCTCAGAACGCTCTCCTGTTGCAGGCCGCTGATCGAGAGGGCTTGCAGCGTGGCTTGTTGCATCAATTGGTTGTTGGTCAAACGGGCGGTCTCGACGGCGATGTCAGTATCTTGAATTGACGACAGGACGGAAGAGAGATTGGTGATTTGTGAGTCGAGCAATCGCCCAGCCGGCTGAAGTCCGTTTTTGGCAAACGCGCCGACGCGCGCCCGCGCCATTAGCGCTTGGTCGATGGCATCGTCGACGATCCGCAAGGCGGTGACGGAATTTCCGCCAATTAAATCGGCCGAGTTCCCGCTGAGAATATCGTTCAGACTTCCCGCCGGACCACCCAAGCGTGCGGAGTTGATCGCCGGCATGCCGATGCGGAGCGTGTTGGATACGTTCGATCCGACGGCGAACTCCAGACCCTTGCCGGTTACCTGAAACGTTGTCAGCGTCCCGCTGGCCGAAGGATCGACGGTGAACTCCAGTTGCGCTGCACCGTTGCTGACTTGAAAGGTCGTGCCGTTGGCGGTGACCGACTCGCCGTTGACGTCGGCGACTGCATCCGTCCCGGCGACGCTATTGCCGCCGTCGGTGTTAAACGTCCCCTCGCTGACGGTGATCTCAATTGTGGCGGCCGAACCGTAATCGGCCGTTGAGAAATCGACTTCGCCGTTGCCAACGTCCTCGACGGCATCGACTCCCGTCAAGTAGGCAACCGCATTGAAGGCGTCGGCGATGTCGGCGTTGCTCGCGCCGTTGGCGAGAGTAATCACGGCCGAACCGTCCGGACCCGTGACGGTGAGCGTTGTATCGCTGGAGATCGTTCCGGAGAAGGTGTCGGTCGCTTGGGTCGCCTGCGAGGTGACTTCGACATTCACGGTCACGTCGGAGTCGGTGCTTTTAGCGAGGACGGTGACGTTGGAAAACTCCGCCGGGTCGACACCTTCGGTCCGAAAGCTGGAGGTTCCATCCAGCAGCCGTTTGCCGCCGAATTCGACCTGCCCCAATGAATTGATGTTACGGATGATGACGTCGACTTCGACCTGGTTGGCGGCGACTTCGGCGGACGATAGCCCGCCGCCGGCGGACTGCAAAATCAACGTTCGTGCTGCCTGCAGTTGGTCGACGATTTCACCCAGGCTGCTGTCGGCCGTGTTGACGACGGCGGTGGCCCGCGTCACGTTCTTCGAGGCGGTTTCGGCGGCCGTCAGTTCGCGCTGTAGGATGGACGAGGCAATGAGCCCGGCGGGGTCATCGCTGGCGGAGTTGATCCGCTTGAAGGTACTCAGACGCTGCGAATTTGTGGCGATGGCTTTGCTCAAAGAATGCAGTCGGTTGATGGCGCGGATTTGCGACGGCGACAGGGAACCGAAACCTGATCCGAGGCTGCTGATGGAGTTCATGACCGCCACCGATTGTGGACACATCGCCAGAGTTGGGAAAACGACTCGGCAAGTCTAGCTTTTCAGTGTGCGCGGTCAAAGAATTGTGCCGTCGAGGAGAGAATTTGCCGCCCGGGCGGGGTGGAACCGGCGGCAATCGCAGCCAATGGGCCGATTATGCCGATATTACCGCCGTGGCCACAGAGTGGCATAACAGACCGCGGCCGCCAAGCTGGGAAGTGCGATGTATGCCAATAAGGAGAGGCCGTCGAGGTAAGTGTCGGAATCGATGACAAAACCGTCGAGCAGGTAGGCGGCGACGAAGCTCATGCAGAAAATGATGATACACAACTGTTTTTGCTCGCGCGCTTCTTCGGCGGGTGTGGCCGGCTTTTTCTGTGCGGGTTTTTTCTTGGCGGCTTTTTTGGTCTGTGCCGCCTTCTCGCCCTTCTTCTTGCTGGAGGTGACGACTTCGTCGACTTCCTGGCGGGCGCCCGGTGCATAGTATTTGGCGATCGCCTGGTTGATCGCCAGCGGCGTGGACAGCACCTGGCGAATGGGCAGCTCGAACCGCAGACGCAAATCGTCTTCGGCGTCGGCGGTAATCGGGTTCACGGAGGCGACGAGCAACACGTCGTCGTCTTCGTCGACAAACAGCGGCAGAATCGAGTGCTGTTTCACCATCGAGCGGGGGACGCGGTCCAGCACGCTGTCGTCGGGAATCATTTCGGCGAGATCGACGAAGGGAAGTCCCATGGATGTCGCCAGCGCGCGGGCGGCGACGTCCGCCTTGACGGCCTTGAGCTGCACCAGCGCATCGCGCATATCGATGCCCAGGTTTTCGTGCATCCGTTTGGCATCGTCGACTTGCTGCGGGGAGATTTCTCCTTGGTCGAGCAGAATTTTTTCTATCGGCGGCCGCGCGCCGGGTTCTTCATCTTCGTCGAATTCACGTCCCAGCTGCGCGTCGTACTCGTGCTTGCGTTCCGCATCGGTCAGACACAACATCGCTTTGGCCAACTCATTGAGCAGAGCCTGCGACTCGTCCATATATTGGCCGGTGGCGTATTTGCGGACGTGCGCGTTCAGCTTGCGGTAATTGGATTGAATCTTGTCGGCGTTGTCCTCAAATTGCACGAGGCGCAGCAACTGATAATGGTCCGGTGGACGCTGGTCTTCGGGGATCCCCAACCATTCCTTGTAGACATCAAGTGCCACTCTGGTTCACTCCTGAGTTGCAAGAAATATGCGATGTGTTACGCCGCGGACACGTGAGCGTCGGTCGAAAACAGTTCGTTAGGACCGGGGCACGACGTTGCTGAGGGCGAAACGAATGACGTCGCATTTTGGTGGCAAGGGCTCGGCCCCGACGTACGGCCCAAACCGCGCAACCGTGCCGTTCTCCCCAATCGGTAATGCGGAGACTATTCGACTTTGTATTCGCGAGCCAAGGATTCGAATGTGTTCAGACCGGCGGCATCCAAACCCGATGCGCGAATGATCTCCGTGGACGCCTCCTTATTTCCGGTCAAATCGCGGGCGGTGGCGTGAATGCGTCCGTTGGCATCATAGCTATAGGTGACTTCCACCGGCGAACCGGCCGGCAAATTGGGAGGCAGTCCCACGACGCGAAAATCGCCGATTTGAGAACAGGCATCGACGTCCTTGGCTTCCCCCTCCAATAGATAGACGTGAACCGTCTGCTGATTGGCGGAGTTGGTCGTGAAGCGTTCGGTGCGCGAAAACGGAATCGTCGTATTGCGGGGAATCATGATGTGATTGATCTTTCGTGTCCGTTCTTCCGGATCGGTAATCTTGATGCCCAGCGAGTGCGAGTTGACGTCGTCGGACGACACCGACCGCAGGCGGTTGATCACCGCCTTGGCCATACGGCTTTCACCGCCGGTCTCCTTGGCTTCCAAAATGGCCGCATGGATCGCAGCCCCTTGGGCGACAGCCACTTCCGCGTTCAGCTCGCGTGAGGGAGTTCGCTTACAGACGTCTTTGAGCATCTGCTCGACGGCCGGCATGTGGGTCGATCCGCCGACGAGAATCATTTCATCCAGGCTGGT
>CALFYU010000157.1 GCA_937952455.1 uncultured Planctomycetaceae bacterium | reverse complement strand
GTCATAGCCACGATCACGGACATGACCACGGCCACGACCATGGTCACGATCATTGAGGATATTGCCAGGCAGGACCGAACTGCGATAGGCTGACGATCCACAGCGCGGTGATTGCCGTCAACAGGAGGTGCGGTGATGCTTTCTCCCGGACAAATGATTGTCGGCGGGCTGTTGCTGTTGGTGGTGGCCTATGTGTTACGGCGGAGCTTTTCGCAGTCGAAAACCAGCCGGGCACGCGATCCTTTGCAAGAGGCCCACGCAGAGATCCGCACGGCTGAGGCGGGCTATGCGGCGACGATCAGCAAGATGGAAGTGAAATTGAACGACTACGCCCGCGAGGTGGAAGGCCGCATCGATACAAAGATCGTCGTGCTCGATCGCCTGATCGTTGAAGCCAAGGCGGTGATTGAGAGGCTGGAACAACTCTCGGGGCACTCAACCGCCCCCGTCGACGACTGCAACGGAAATGGAGGAGGCGAAGCCGCAGCATCGCACGACGGCCAGCGCGTGGTCTATGATTTGGCCGACAACGGAATGTCCGAGGACGACATCGCCGAACAGATCGGTGAGCCGGTCTCACATGTGCGGTTGATCTTAAAGATGCGTCACGGCCAATAGGCGCGCGTGACGCCGTGTCAACAGTCGGAGCAGATGAACGCCCCATGTCGAATCTCGAAATCGCGGTTTTGGACAAGATCGCCCAGGAGGTAGGCGTCAAATCGTCGCAGGTGGCCGGGGTCATCGAGTTGCTGGATGACGGAAACACCGTGCCGTTCATCACACGATATCGCAAAGAGCGGACCGGGAATCTGGACGAGGTCCAAATCCGTGACATCCAACAGCGGGTCAAGTCCCATCGGCAACTCCAAGAGCGTGCCGCTGCGATCCTCAAATCGATCGAATCGCAAGGCAAGCTGACGCCCGAGCTTCAGAAGAGGATTAATGCGGCGGAGACGCTGGCCGAGTTGGAGGACCTTTACCTGCCGTATCGTCCCAAAAAACGCACGCGGGCCCAAATCGCCCGCGAGCGGGGCCTGGAGCCGTTTGCCGATCAATTGTGGAACGGTGATGCAACCATCGAAACGCCCCGCGCCGCCGCTACGACACTCGTCGATCCGGAGCAGGAACTGCCGACGGTGGATGATGTGCTGCAAGGGGCGGCGGACATTTTAGCGGAGAGGATCGCCGAGAACAGCGACGTGCGGGAGACGGCGCGGCGGGTAGCGTGGAAGACCGGCCGGTTGTCGATTTCGTCCGTTGGCGATGACGCCAATCCGGCGTTCCGCGACTACTTCGACTATTCCGAAGCGGTTGGCAAGATCCCCCCGCATCGCGTGCTGGCCATCAACCGGGGGGAGGCCGAGTCGGCGCTGCGGGTGAAGTTTGTGTGGGACGGCGACACGGCCCAAGCCAAGACAGTCCGCTTGCTGAAGTTGCACGAACATCGCTTTGCGTTGTTCATGATGGACGTTTCGGCCGATGCACTCTCCAGATTGGTCATGCCGTCGATGGAACGGGAAATCCGCCGTGATTTGACGCAGCGGGCCGAGCAACATGCGATCGAAGTATTTGCTCGCAATCTGCGCAATCTGTTGTTGCAACCGCCGGTGCGGGGAAAACGTGTCTTGGCCATCGACCCGGGGTTTCGCACCGGGTGTAAGATCGCCGTGTTGGATGAAACGGGTAATTGTGTGGCGACTGATGTGGTCTACCTCACCGGTTCACAGGCGAAGAAATCGGCTGCGCGGGAGAAATTGGCACAGTTGATTACCGAACACGACTGCAATCTGATCGCCATCGGCAACGGCACGGCCTGTCGGGAAACGGAAGAGGTGGCGGCGGAGTTGATTGCCGAGGCGCACTCCGATCTGCGGTACGTGATCGTCAATGAGGCGGGGGCGAGCATTTATTCGGCCAGCGAGGCGGCCCGCGAGGAGTTTCCAGACTTCGACGCGACGACCCGCGGGACGATTTCGATCGGGCGGCGGCTGCAGGATCCGTTGAGCGAGTTAGTGAAGATTGAACCGCAACACATCGGCGTCGGCATGTATCAGCACGACGTCAGCGCCAAGTCGCTCAAGGAGTCTTTGGATGAAGTCATCGAGTCGTGTGTGAATTATGTGGGGGTCGATTTGAACACCTCCGGCACGGCTTTGCTGAGCCACGTGTCGGGTCTCAATCGGCGGACGGCGGCGAACATTGTCAATTGGCGGAATGAACACGGGCCGTTTCGCGAACGGCGGCAGCTATTGGACGTCGCGGGATTGGGTCAGGCGACGTATACGCAGGCGGCGGGGTTTCTCAAAATCCTCGGCGGCGACGAGCCGTTGGACGCCACCTGGATTCATCC
>CALFYU010000156.1 GCA_937952455.1 uncultured Planctomycetaceae bacterium | reverse complement strand
ACTCGGCTTTCCACGGCGATTCACCGAGAGTTTTCGCGGAACGTTGGCCGTAAAATATCCCATAGTCGGCGACGTCGCCGGCAGTGAAATCGCTCCCAAAATCGCGCCGTTTCGGCAGAGGCGGCTTTCCTTCGAACTCACGGGGACCGTGGCTATCGATGGGCAGGACGTCGAATTCCGCGGTACTGTGGTCGGCGGCCTGCGGCGTCCTCTGGCCGACCGGTACGCCGCCCCCTTGCACGATAATAAACAGATCGGCAACCCGACGGATCTTGATTTTGTCAATGGAACGCTGGGACGCTATTTCGAATTGGGTACGCTCTACACGATGATCGCCGGCCTGCTGAACCTGTTGGCAATCTACGATGCCTACGAAGGCCCCGCGTACGGCAACGGCGACGAAGACGACAACGAGGAACCCCCGAAAGACGAACCGAAGGAGAAAACCGCGGAGGCACCCGCCAAGGAGAGCTAATCGGATTTCTCGGACTCGTCGAAAAGCGTCGATCTACTCAACCACACTATCGCAGCCCATACGCATGTCGAATTTGATTCTTTTCTCGACGATCAATTACCTGTGGTACGCGTTTCCGTTGGCCGTAGTCATCAGCCTTGTCTACAGCGCCAGCCGGTACGAGTCCCCCAAGGTCATCCTCCGGCGTTCCGCGCGGTTGTTTGTGACGATCCTCGTTTTCATGGCGCTGGTGCTCGCGTTTTTATTTGTCGTGCAACCGGGATGATCCGCTGACCCCCAGCGAAGCCGGGAACGGTGGACAACACGCTGGACAACGCTCTCTCACCCCCCGGCTTTGCCGGGGGGTATCGCCGTCAACCCACGTGTTTCCCCAGTGCTCCCGCCACCGTGCGGCATATGTCCATCATCGTGGCGAACGCTTTCGGCGTGAGGGATTGGGCTCCGTCGCTGAGCGCCTTGGACGGGTCGGGATGCACCTCGACAATCAGCCCGTCGCAGCCGACCGCCACCGATGCCGACGCCAGCGGCGACACCAATGACGCGATTCCCGTGCCGTGGCTGGGATCGACCATCACCGGCAAATGCGTCCGCTGTTGCAGGTAAGGGACAGACGCCAGCGGAAGCGTGAATCGCGTGTGCGTCTCGAATGTCCGCACGCCCCGTTCGCAGAGGACGACTTGTGAATTCCCCCGGTCAAGGATGTATTCGGCCGCCAATAGGAATTCATCCATCGTGGCCGAGGGGCCACGTTTCAGCAGAACGGGCTTCCCCGCATCGCCGACCGCTTGCAACAAGTGGTAGTTCTGCATGTTGCGGGCGCCGATTTGGAGAACGTCGGCGTATTCCACCAGCAGATCGATGTGTCCGGGAGTCATGATCTCCGTCACGACGGCCAAACCGGTTTCGTCACGAGCGGCGGCGAGAAGTTTTAGCCCTTCCTCCTTGAGCCCCTGGAAGGCGTAGGGACTGGTCCGCGGCTTGAAAGCGCCCCCGCGAAGTCCCGTGGCGCCGGCGGCTTTGACAGCTCGCGCCGTGCTGAGCAGTTGTTCTTCGCTTTCCACTGAACACGGCCCGGCGATCACACCGATATTGCCTCCGCCGATTTTCAATTCCAGCGCCGTCACACAGGTTTGCTCGGGACGCGTCTCGCGGCTGGCCACCTTGTAGGGGGCCAGGATCGGCACGACACGGTCGACTTCATCACACGATTCGAGCGTCTCCTGTTCGCCGTCCCGCTTTTCGCCGATGGCGGCGATCACCGTACGTTCGGTACCGACGATCACGTGGGCTTTCAAGCCCATCTCTTCGATCCGGCGAGCCATCCGCTGGACCATGTCGGGCGTGGCTCCGAGTTTCATTACGACAATCACGGCGTTTTCCCTTATTCTAGGATCACCAACTGTCGGGCGTGCGTTTTTGAGTTAACCGTGATTTTTCGGGTCGCCCAACAAAAAAACCCTGAAACCACGAGGATTTCAGAGCTTGGCGTCTGTTTGGCTTGGCTGCGAATCGCGCCGCCGTCAATGCTCCGGAAATCCCGCCCCTTGCGGGGTAAAAAAAGAAAATCCGCGCCACCAACCGCCGTCGATCACGACAACAGCTTTGCTCGGGAATTCTCTTTTTTCGGGATATGTGAGCATTAACTCGTAAACCGCTGATTAAATGGAATTGTGCGGAATCTCAACGAGGATCCATATTACGCTGGTCTGAGACCGGCGTCAACTGGAGAAAAATTGGCGACACAATGGCCGATCAAGTGCGATTGTCCGTTAGGCTTGTGCGCCGACGAGGGTCTCGGTGCGGACGTCGTTCCATTCATGGTCGTAGGTGCCCGACCGGGTCAACTTGACGCCGTTGGCAACCGCCGAAATCATCGTCTCGGCCAACATGATCGGGGCAATCATGCCCGGCAGCGGGTCTTTCCAGGAAAAGACCACGTCGCTGGCCGACGTGACTCCCCGCCAGACCGGCATCGACCCATAGGCATGGTTCTTTTTGTTCCAGCCGTAAATCGCCATGGCGAAACCCAACATCCGCGTCTGATTTGCGGCGGCCTGAATCAACGGCCCGTCCGGCTCCAGAATCGCACGGCTCAGCGACGTGCGGCTGTCGGACGCCGCGAGTTCGTCGGTCACGTCCAGAAAATGAATTCCGCTGGTAGATCGGGGATTGCACTCGATGACGTGGAACCGGCCTTGGCGATCACGAATGAAGTCAAACGAGATAAATCCCGTGAAGCCGATGTGCCGGACTAACTGTTGCACCTGGCGAAGAATGTCCGCCTCTTGGGCGCTATTGAACAGAATCCCCGCCCGGCCGGCGAAACAGGTCGGTTGATAAGCGGCATGCAATCGCAGGTTTCCTTGATGGGCGATGCCAAATGAGCAATACAGGTCGCCGTCGAGATACTCCTGGGCGACCCAAGGGCATTGCGGCGAGGGTGTTACTTTGGCCAGTTGATCTCTGGTAGGACGCAGCACCACCTGATCACCGAAACGCGAGTAGACCGGCTTGAAGGCAAACTCCGTCGACTTCGTCGCGAAGTCTTGCAGCGACTCCGGCTCGGTCAGCAGATGCGTTTTCGGCACCGACATGCCGGCGCTGCGCGCGACGTCGATAAAGGTGTGCTTGTTGTGAATCCGCCGAATTTTTTCAAAATCGTCGCAGAATACGCGTGTCACTCCCTCGAACTCGCCGATTCCGTTCGCCAGATGCATCACCTCCTCGAACATCGGGAGCACCAGATCGACCGATTCCCGTTTGGCGATCTCGCGGATCTCACGGCGATACTGTTCCGGATGACTGCCCGGGGCGCAGGTGCGAAAGTATTTCACTTTTAGCCGCGAGAAGCGGGACAGGGGAAATGCGCGGCTATCAGTCAGCAGCACTTCGTGTCCGTCGCGTACCAGATGGCGCATCAGGTCCAATACAGAGGGAGCGCGGGCGGCGGTGATCAGGATTCGCATGGGGAACTTTCCGGGGAGGTCGCCGTGGTGGGGGCTGATCTGGAGTGGGGACACATTCGGCCCACGGTGGGGATTCGCGACCGTCAATTATTCCCCATCAATATTGCCCCAAAACCCCCGGACCTCCGAAACCAAGAAAATTCACACGCCTCGCCGGTGGGTATTCCGAATGTAGCAATCGTACGGACGGTTCCGGCGGAGAAACTCACCGAGCGGAGCCCGTCGAGAACCGGAAAGGTTTGTAAGCCGGTGCCGCGAAATACGCGTCCGCTGACCTCCCGGCAGTTACGTTCGGCGCGCTCGATGAACATCGCGGCTAAGGCTTTGCAACACCCCTCAAATCCGACGTCGCAAACTCGCAATAGTCGGGGCGATCAGCCGAGGTTTTGTAGTCGAATGTGCGGATGATTTGTCCGTCCTGCACGATGAACGCCCCGGGCATTTGCAGGACGTCGCCGATGATGCGGCCCACGCCGTGCCTCTTAAAGATTGTCGCCTTCAGCCCCCGCCACCACACGGCGGGGCCGGCGACTTGTCGATGGCTGCCGCGCTGGAGTCCGAATTCGCTGTACAACTCGCACTGCGGATCGCTGATGCGGGGTACGTCCGCCAAGCCGTACTTGGCAAAATACTCAGCGGCGAACTCTTCGCCGAACATGTGCACCAGCACGATTCCCACGCCAGCTGTTTCGATGCGACGGCGGCTCTCCGCGATTTCGGACAAGGCCTCACGGCAAAACGGGCAGCCGCTGTGCCGCAGGAACACGACCAATAACGGCCGCTTGCGGGATAGATCGGCCAGGTTCTCACCGGTATTGACGACGGCCGCCGTGAGACGGATTTTCGCCTGGTTCTTACTCATTCACTCCGCTGCCGCCTGCTGGTCGGTAATTGCCGGATCCTCAATTTCTACGCCGTTGACGCTCACTAACAACCGTTTCTTAAATGATTTCTTAAACGACCAGACATGATTCTGAACCTCCGCGATTTCCAATTGACAATCCACGTCCGCCGCGACTTCCAACAGGCAGGTCTTACCGTCAATCATGCGCAGGTCGAGGCTCTTTACGACTTGGCCGTGCGTGCGATCGAGACTTTCGGCCAGCCGTAACAACACACACAAGATCCGCACCACGCTGCGGCGGGTCTTGTCCAACTCGGCAAACTGCGGATGTTTGCGGCGGGGATACGACTTGTGGTGATACAGCGCCGTCACCGCCATCACGGCGATTTCCGTTTCATCGAATCCCAAAAGTTCCGCATTGCGGATGAAATAATATGAATGCGCCCGGTGCCGGCGATAGGATAAAAAGATGCCGATGTCGTGCAGCAACCCCGCATATTCCAACAATTCTCGTTCCAATTCGCCGAGCGTGTGCAACCCGGCTGCGCGGCTGCGATCGAACAACTGCACTGCCAATTCTGCGACCTGCCGGGCGTGGACTTCCTCAAATCCGCAGGAGTGTCCGAGTTGCAGAACGCTCCGCTTACGGAAGGAGCGGTGGTCCATCCACTGAGAACTTCCGCTGGGGGCGAGGTAGTCGATCGGCATCCCTTCCCGCAGGCCGCGATCGCTGATGCGGATCTCCGCCAGGTTGAGTTCGTCCATCAACGTGTCGATGATCGCGGCGCCGGGAATGATGATGTCCGCCCGCTCAGGATTGATCCCCGGAACTTTCGCCCGCTCCTCGACTGGTAGCGCGCACAAGTGCGCGACAACCGTCTTCAGATCATCTCGCGTCAGGACATCCGCCGCCGCTCCGCCGGCGGGGTGGCACAGCTTGGCGGCGATTTCCGCCAAATTGACTAGCGTTCCTGAACTCCCCACGGCTCGGATGAATCCCAGCTCTTTAACGCGTTGAATCGTGCGGACCGACGACTGGCGCACGTGTCGTCGAATGCGCTTGTACCGTCGAGGCGACACCGGACCAGTTTCCGACGGTGAAAAGAACTTTGTATACAGGCGGATCGCCCCCAAGTTGAGCGAATCCAGAAAGAAGTATTCCTGCTGATTGCCGACGATGATTTCGGTGCTTCCGCCGCCGATGTCGATGAACAGCGCCTTCTCATCCCCCAGTTTCAAACCGCTGGCGACCCCCAAATAAATAAGCCGCGCTTCCTCTTTGCCGGAGATGACCCGCATATCCAAACCGGCATCGCGCCGCAGACGTTTGAGGAACACGTCCTTGTTGCGGGCGTCGCGGCTGGCTGATGTGGCGACGCCCACAATCTTTTCAGCACCATAGCCCTGGGCCATCTCCACAAATTTTCGGCAAACGAGCGAGGCCCGCTCCATCGCGTGCGGCTGCAGACGATTGTCGATGAATTCCCCTTCGCCAAGCCGCACGACCTCTTTGAGTCGGTTCAACTCAGAATAGGCGCGGTCCGGATGCGAACGCACGACCAGCAAGCGGGCGGAGTTCGTCCCCAGATCGATAAAGCCGACCACATGTTCTCCGTCAGTGCTCAATTTTGCCTCCTCGGAAAGCAACGCGCCGAACCTACCGCACGTGGTGAGGGTCCTACCGGTATTCAATTCTAACAATCAGGCTGCTAAAAGCGGAGTGCGGCCGTACCGATTGCATTGCGCCGCAGAATGACAATTGTTCATCAGACCGCCTTCGAAGGAGCTCAGGCGATGCCAATTCGCTATCGGGAAGAATCAACGTTGGATCACGGCGCGATCCGCCAAGTCAACGTGGCTGCCTTCAACGGCCCGGCTTAAGCCGACCTCGTCGACGCTTTACGGAACAAGGGCTACGTTGTGCTGTCGTTGGTCGCCGAATCGGATAACGAAATCGTCGGCCATATTCTGTTCAGCAACTTGCCGATCGTAACCGAACAGACAACGATACCCGCCGTTGCCTTGGCGCCGATGGCGGTTTTGCCCAAACATCAGCGGCAGGGCATCGGTTCAGAATTGGTCCGCCGCGGCTTGGCGATCTGCGGCGAACGGGACCAACAGGCGGCGATCGTATTAGGGCACCCCGAATATTATCCGCGATTCGGCTTTTCGCCCGCATTGGCCGCGCGAATTGAATCGCCATTCTCCGGTGAGGCGTTCATGGCCGCGGAGTTGGTTCCGGGGACGCTGCAAAACGTTCACGGGAGCGTCACCTATCCGCCGCCGTTCTTCGCCGTGTGACCGCAGCGCCGCACTACCATTGAATGTCATGCGGCGAAGTCCGTTCGGCATTGACGTGGGTATCGGCGATCGTCCCCTGCCCCAACTTGATGACGCGATGCGCCAAGTGCGAAATTGGGTTGTTGTGCGTGATCAACACGATTGTCTTGCCGAACTGGGTGCACAAATTGTCCAATAACTCCAGAACCAAGCGGCCGGTCGTTAAATCCAGCGCACCGGTCGGTTCGTCACACAATAGCAACGTCGGATCCTTGGCCAATGCCCGGGCAATCGCCACCCGCTGTTGCTCACCCCCCGACATCTGCGACGGAAAGTGGTCCTTGCGTTCGGCCAGCCCCACCAAGTCCAACGCCTCATCGGCGTCCATCGGCGAACGGGCGATTTCCGTCGAGACCATCACGTTTTCGCGGGCGGTGAGCGTGGGGACGAGGTTGTAGAATTGAAAGACGAACCCCACATGTTCGCGGCGGTAGGCCGTCAACTCCCGTTCGTTGCACAGCGCCAAATCTTGGTCGTGAAATAACACGCTACCGGTGGTGGGATTGTCGATTCCGCCGATGATATTCAGCAGCGTGCTTTTGCCCGACCCGGACGGGCCGACGATCACCATAATCTCGCCGGGATAGATCGCTAAATCGACGTCATGCAGAACCGGCACCGCGACTTCGCCCATGCGATATGTCTTGCTCACGCCGGATAGTCGAAACAGGGCCTCCGCAGCGGTGGTCGTTGACGTCGTGCGGTCGTGATTCATGATCTTGAATCCGTGTCGCGCGACGGACTGTCGTGGAGCGGAATTGCGCCGGCGGGGGGCGTCCCGTTTCCGGCGGCGATGTATTCCGCCCGCTGTTGTGCATATTCCTCGGGCGTAATCGCATCGGCGCCGGACTCTTCGCCGCTTGCTTCGTTAAAGTATCGTTTCAGATAAGAAACGCACCAGCCGCAGCCGGTTCCCGCGCCGCCACACTGGCTGACTTGGCTGGGCCGCCGCGGTTTGTGAATGCGGATGAAGTTGACGATCTTCCGCTTGCTCACGTGAAAACAGTAACAAATCGTGTCGTCGAGTTCCAATGTGCGTCCTACTTCCCGTCGGCCGCCAATATCGCATCAACGGCGTCACGTCTTGTCCGGCTTTTGAATCACAATCTTCCCGTTTCCAATTGTCGCACGTAAGCCGACGGTTTCAAGCAGGTGGTTGAAAACTTCACCGACCGTGACGTTTTCGAACTCCAATTGCACGGGCCGGTTCCAGAGACCGTTGTCGCCGTGCCACGGCTGGGCATCGTAGTCCAACGGCACGGCCACCATCTCCGCTAATTCTTCAAACAGGACACCAAACGTCGCCCCGTCCGCCGTTTGATAGCGGGCGACCGGTTGGTTCAACTTCGTATGAATCTCTTCCGCCGTCAGCGGCGGGGGTGCGTTTTCCGCCGCTTCCTTAGCCTGTTGCGTTTTTTCCGTCTGCGCGATTTCTTCGACGATTTCGATCAGTTCATCAATCGTCGCATTGTCCGCGGTGGGTTCTGCGTCAGCGTCACGATGACCGGCCTCCGCTTCATTTTTGGCCACGAGTTCCGGAGGATGTTCACGGAGATACTGATCGGCCATCGCAGCCTCATTGCGCAAAATCGCCGGATCTGCTTCCACCGAGTGAAATTTCACGCTCCCGTCCGCCATCAAGACCCACATGCCGTCCTTCTGCCCGCTGCCGAATCCGTCCGGTCCGTTGATATAGGGTTCATTGACGAACCCGCGCACGGTCGCCGGACCCCCGGCCGCCCACGAACCCAATGGGGACTGCACTCCCGCCACCATGATTGTATTTGCCAATCCGTCTTTGACGTCCGCTTCGGTCGTCTGGCGGTCGTAGCCGAAAATCCCGGCGCGCTCGTGTGCAACCGGCAGCGCGGCGGCGTCAGCACCCACGCCGGCCATCCCCACAAAGTGGCTCGCCGGATAGCCGTTGGCCCCCACTAATTCCTCGACCGCCGGATTCAAGAACATGGGCATGCGCCGCCGCACAAAACGCTGATTCACCGGGTCGTTCCACGGCCGATTCCAGACCGGCGAAAGGTCGCTGCCAGCCGATTGTGCGAACAATTCCGCCAGCCAACTAAATCGTTCCAATGGCGCACCCGGCCCCTGCGTTCCAGCAGGAAACCGGTTCGTATCGCTCCGCTGCTGCGCAATCAATTCGCCGAGCCGGGCGAATTGGCCGCGCGTATCGACCGCCGGTGCCTCCCAGATCGAAGGCGCCGCGTCTTCACCAAATTCTTCCTGAGGCTCCGTTGGATCCACTTCTTCAGGCTGTTCCACAACCAACGGTTCCTGCACGACGTCGCCGACCCGCGCAGGCGGCTCATGTGTGGTGACCACGATCGCCATGCAGGTTCCAAAGATGATCGCCACTGCCCAAGCGACCACATGCGGCTCCGTCCACCAGCGTTCGCGCTCGGCCTCATCGCCGACATCCGGCTCAACCGCCGTGTTTGCGCTATGCGGCGCACTTGCGGTTGGGCCTTGCGGTGGCGGAACCTGGCTCGTTACCGGCTCGACGTCTAGCCGCGAGACGTGCCGGCCATCGTAGGCCAAACGGAACAATTCCCCGCAGTCGGGACAGGGGACCTCACGGCCAACGAGCGCACTCTCCTTGACTCGCAGCAATGCTTCGCAGTGCGGACACCGAAACGAAAATGGCTGCATCGCGGTTGGCCCTCGTCAATAAACTCCCTTGTCTCGCGGCAAAACTCAAACCGGGGTGCCACTGGCTTTGCCAGTGCATCTATGAAACGCCGAAGTTGCTGCTATGGCATTGGCAGAGCCAGTGGCACCCTAATATTGTACTAAAGTCCGACGGAGCGTTGGCCTCGCCACCAGTGTTACCGCGGCGCCTCGCCCCCAACTATTCCCCGCCACGAGTCAGCGGCAGCGGCGTCTCGCCGCGTTCCTGTGCCGCTTTGGCGCTGGTCACCGTCGCGCGGTTCTCCGCTTCGTGGATCACGACGACCATGCCCTCTTTTGTCAACATCCGATCCAAAATCGCAATCGCCGGAGTATTCTCCATCGCGAATTCCTGCGGCAGGTTCTGTGTCACGCCGATCAACTTGAGATCGTCACCGGATAGTTCAAATTCTACACCGGTCTCTGTTCCAACATAGGCAATCGCCTCCTGCAGCGGCGTGCGGCGAAAATCACAGTCGATCCGCTGCGCCAGCCGCTGGGCGATCGTCGCCGGCGAGGGTTCGGCATCGGTCGTCGCCACTGTGGGAGGAGCGGCGCCGCGCAAGGATTCCCGCCAAGCCAGTCGTGTGGCCAATACCAGATTCGGCCCGGCGATTTCGGGAAGCTGCGTTTCCAAAACCGTATGCCCTCCTTCGCTGCGTATTTCTGTTGCCCGCTCAACTGCCAGACACATCGCCGGCAGTCGGCCCAAAATTCGCTTGGTCCCCAACGTCGCAGGATTCCAGGTACTCACGGTTTCGAGCATGGTCGGCGGCAACTGCTTAAACCTCTCTGTCACGCTGCGCTGCAGTCGGTCTTGATCAAAGCGAGTCCGGGACATCAACACCGCGCGCGATCGCAGCGACGGCTGCAGACGCACGCCCCACAAGAGCGTCTCCGCATCGTCCCCCAGCCAGTTCAACACCGGGTCCACTAGTTGTAAAACGTCGCTGGGCACCAGAAATTCACTGTGCAGCCGCAAATCCGTTGGCTCGCAGATGATGGTCAACGCGTCGTCACGGTCGCTGAGCCCCACGATCCGCAGCAGGTTTTCGCGCGTCAGTGCGGGCGATTTACTCGTCTCCTTCCAGTCCGCTGCCATTTCGGAGGGACAAAAGGCAAACTTCCGATCGTCAATCAACAGATGCGCGGTGGTTTCCCCGACGTAATAGGGCAGCTCAAGATCCGTCCGACGCTGGCCGGAAAAAAGGGGGATGAGTTCAGAGCGTTTCCTCGGCGCCGCCAACGTGACCACCCCGGCGCAGGCGACCGGCTCCCCGGGCGCCGCAAAATAGAAACAGAACTTTACCTCCTCAATCTCCGACGGCGAAAACAGACAATGCTGCTCAATCCGCGCCGCCAACCATGCGGAAAAGTCTTGCCCCAAACAATCCAAGATCCGCGTTCCTGAAACGTCGGCCGACCATATTTCCGCGGGCCGTACGTTGATCAACAGTCTCACTCCGTGCGGAACGTATTGCAGTCCAATGGCCGGTCCCGGAACGATTTCCGGCAAGGACTTAGCCGTGGCTTTGGCGCTATTTTCAGGCAGTGCGGATCCATCTCGCTGTTTGGCCGGACGTTGGGGTAGCGTTCGTTTTTCAGCGGTCGACGGCGGCACTGTCGGCTGCCGCACTGCGAACCACCATCCCCCACCGGCGAGCGCCAAACAGATCAACGTCCCGCCGATGATCCAAAACCGGCGCGCGTCGCGACGCCGCCGCGCTCGCAGTTGGGCCGTCGGGCTGTGAGCGTCTGCGACGTCAATCGGAAGATCCGGCGGCGATTCCGTGGCCGCAGTTGGCGGTGACGCGGAGGGGGGCTCCGGTTCCGCAAGTTCCAAGGTGACCGCCGCCGGATCCGTAAGCGGAAACCGTGTCTCGCATTGCGGGCACTTGCCGATTTTACCCAGCAAAGCCGGGTTGCGCAATTTCAGTTTTGAACCACAATGCGGACAGGGAATGACAATCGGCTGCATGGGTTGCTCTGCGGTCACGGATTTCCAAGACAGCGGCGGATTTGCCAAAAACAGCGCACCGTGCCGCGCAACGCACAGAAACCCGCCGAGTCCGCCGTCAATTCTGTTCGGGGTTTCCGGCAAGTTCGGTCATGATTCGCACCAAATCGACCACCGAATCAGTCTTCATCTTACGCATGATGCTCGTCCGCTGATTGCGTACGGTGTTAAAACTGGTCCCCAACTCCTGAGCAATCGCCTTGGTCGCTTTTCCCTCGACAATCATTGATAACACGGTCTTCTCTCGTGGAGTCAAGGATTCCAGACTCCGCTGCAGTTCGCGTTTGCGGTTCCAAATACGGCGTGCCTCGACGTTTTGTCCCATTGCCTGACGGACGCGGCGAATTAGATCATCCGCGCGAAACGGCTTTTCGATCAAGTCGGTCGCGCCCGTCTTCATGGCACCCACTGCCATCGGCACGTCGGCGTGACCCGTGAGAATGATCGTCGTCATGGGCACGTCCATCTGCAACAAATGCCGCTGCAATTCCAACCCGCTCATGCCGGGCATCCGCACGTCCAACAAGACGCAACCGGAACGTTCGGGATCGAAACGGTCCAAAAATTCCAGCGCGTCGGAAAACGTTTCCGTTCGAATCTGGGCCGTCGTCAACAGCGTCGCTAATGAGTCGCGCACGATCTGATCATCATCAACAACGAATACGGTCGGTTCCTCAGTCACGCGGGCTTCCTTTGCTGATCGGCAGAGTGAAGTGGAACGTCGCGCCGCCTGTCGCAGACTTTCGGACGCGCATCTTCCCGCCGTGTGCTTCAATGATCGTCTTACTGATGGACAGTCCCATCCCCATGCCTTCGTTTTTGGTCGAATAAAACTGCTCAAACACCCGATCCGCCTCCGCGGGGCGGACGCCCGGCCCGTTATCGGCCACCTCGACACTGACCTCATCATTAGGCGTCGTCGTCACGGAAATCTCCAGCCTCGGTCGACGAACGTCGGCGACCTCCATGGCCTCCAACGCGTTGCGCACCAAATTGAGAATCACCTGTTCAATCTGAATCCGATCGGCCAAGACACATGGCACGTCGCCGGAGGTGTGAATTCGCGTCTCGACTCCCGCATGCGTGGCGTCCGCGTCAACAAGTGCCATCACTTCGCGAATCGCCGCCATAAGGTCTACCGCATGATACAACGAATCGCGGCGGACGACCAGCTTTCGCAATCGGCGCACGATTTCTCCGGCGCGCTGCGCCTGGGATTCGATCTTGTTGATGATGTCAACCAACGTGGCAGATTGCGGTGTCGACTCGGCCGAATCCAGAATCATCAAACAGGCCGCCGCATAGGAGGCGATTCCCGACATGGGCTGGTTCAGCTCGTGCGCGATCCCGGTGGCCATTTCGCCCATCGTACTCAGTCGCGTCACGTGGGCCAATTCGTCGCGGTGTCGTCGGTTGCGCTCCTCCGCCTGACGCTCCGCCGACACGTCGCGCACAATTGAGAGCATATCTTCCTTGGCACCGACCAGAATCCGTGCTTCGAAATCGTGCGGTTGCCCATCGACGTCCAGGCGGTACTCGATCACCTCCACGTTTCCGGTCTCAGCCGCTCGGACTTGCGCTTCGGCACACAACCGGGCGACTTCCGGAGGCAAAACGTCTTCGACCTTCTTGCCCAAAAACTCACTGGGCGGCAAAAACGGCGGCGTTTCTGCCGCGGGAATGAAATCGAGAATCGTCCCGTCGCGATCCATGCGAAAAATCATATCCGGGATCGCTTCCAAGATCGCCCGCTGCAGCGATTCGCTTTGCCGCAGCTGCTCGGCCGCCTTCATTCGCGCCGTCACGTCCTGCGTCGTTCCCGAAATCAATTTCGCTTTGCCGCGCTCGTCAAACGTGACTTGGGCCTGTCCGTGCAGAAACTTCTCGGTCCCACTGGGAAGCACGACGCGGTAGTCGATGCTATACCGCCCGGTGTTTTCCATGGCGTTGGTGAACGTGTCGCGGACGTTCTCCCGGTCGTCGGGATGCACTGTTCTTAAGAACGCTTCGAACGATCCTTTAAAGTTTTCGGGATTCACTTCGAAAATGCGAAACATCTCGTCGGACCATTCGACGTGTCCCGTCTGCAAGTTCCAATCCCAATTCCCCAGATGCGCCATCTGCTGTGCCGCTTGGAGACGTTCCTCGCTTTTGCGCAGCGTCTGTTCAGCGAGCACGCGGTCGGTCACGTCCAACAGCGTCATGATCAAGCCAACCGCCTTGCCGTCGCGGCCTTTGACGGGGGCCAATGTCCAATTCCAATAAGTCGTCCGCTTTTGCTCGCCCAGATAGTTATGAAAGGGTCGTGCCCATTCCGAGTGCGGCTCGACCGACGCAACGACCGACTCGAAGATTGCGTGCAGCTCTTCGTCGGGGTAGATGTCGAAAAAATTCTCTCCGGCGGAAAACGGCGGACAAATCCCCTCGGCCGCCGCGGCCGACCAGGCGCGGTTGGCCGTGAAATAGACAAACTCCGCATCCAGATATGCGATCATAAACTGGGTATTTTCAAAGATCGCCTCCAACACCTGATGCGCTTCGTGCAACAATGCCTCGGACTGCTTGCGCTCGTGGATGTCCGTCGCAAAGATCGACACGCCGTCGACGGTCCCGTCGCGAAAAATCGGACCGTAACGCATGCTGTACCAATGCCGCTTCCCTTTGGGACCGCGGGCCAACGCCTCGACGCTCGCGAATTCACCGGTGGTGAACACGTCGTTTAGCAGAGTGCGAAGTTCGTCACGATAGGCCGCGTCTGCCAGATCGAACACACACCGACCGTGCAGCAATTCTCCCGGCACGCCGACCGGCGTGCGATTCGCATACGTTATCCGCGCGTCACGATCGACTGTAACCAGATAGTCCGGCGCAGCTTGCACCATTGAGCGCCATCGCGACTCGGACGCTTCTAACGCGGCCGTCCGCTCGGCGACCCGCTGCTCCAACTCGTCGCGCGCATCACGCAATGACGCCTCATAGTTCCGCCGATCGGTAATGTCCGTAATGACCGAAATATAACCGACAACCGCTCCAGTGGCATCCCGCTTGTAGTTCCAGTCCATCTGGACGTCAAATATTCGGCCCTCCGCCGTGCGGTGGCGCGTGATGAGCGGTGTCGCCGGCGGCTGCACGGTTTTGCACATTTGAAAATAGCGGCAAAAATCATCGGCTTCTTCTTGCGTGGGCAACAAATCGAGCACTGAGCGGCCGATCCGTTCGCCCGGTCGATATCCCAACATCCGATCACAGGCGGAGTTGCAATACAGCACGATCCCGTCCAGGCTGATCTCCTGAATTCCGTAGGGGACCGTTTCGATCAACGCGTGATACCGGTCGACCCCCTCGCGAATCTCCTGGGCGACCAGCCGCGCAGCGGTGATATTCGTGTTCGTGCCCAATAGACGCACCGGACCGCCGTTCCTGTCGCGTATCGTGCGGCCCCGGCAGAGAAACCACAAGGCTTGCCCGTTCTTGTGAAGCAGCCGCTGTTCGAACTCGAACATCCGCGATCGGTCATCCAACGCCGCCTGTGACAGCGTCCGCGTCCGCTCACGATCGTCCGGATGTACGATCTCAGCCCACGCCTCCGGTCGATTCTCAATCTCGTGATCGGCGTAACCGAGCATTTCCTTCAAGCCGGGATCGATGAACAACTCATTCGACTTCAGATCCCAATCCCACACGCCAATCTGATGCGGTACGGCCGTCGTGGTGTATTGCCGCGCGACGTCGCGCAACGAATCGGGTGCGGTTGACGGAGCCCGGGACTTGACCGCGTTGTATCCATTGAGCGTCTCCGACAACGAGATACTCACAAGCTTAACGAAGCTCTTGTCGATCAAACTGGGACAGTCGCGGCGGAGGCACTCCAGCGCCGTTTCATGAATCTCAATGACGTCCGCGGACGACATTCCAGCATCGGCCGCCCCTTCCCCGAATTCTGAGAACACCCCGGGAACGGTCGTCGGTCCGGCTGCCAGATATTCCCGCAGCAAGTCAAGATAGACGTCCTGGCATTCCTGAATGGTCATCGATTGGTCAATTCCCGCCGCGCACTTGCCCCGATCATTGCTGCCGATCTTATCATCCCCTCGAATCACGGTAAACCACCGCATGGGCGCCTGGCGCGCGCAACGGGTCCCGAACTACCTACCTGCAAACTGAGAGCGGCAAATTCTAAGGCGGGTCAACAATCGCTCAATAAATTAATGTAGCGATGCCCCCCAAGTGAGTTCCGCTCGGAACGTGAATCACCACTTTCCTAACCGGTACTGCGAGTCCCGTTCGCCATGTTGCCCATTACGGGTCTCGTGGAGTTAACCACGTGGCGGACTTCGCTGAAGACTTTAGCGTCAGCCGCGCTGTTGACGAGCGAATTCCTCGAAGCGCTGCAGTGTGGCTGGGCTGACGTGGTGTTCGATGCCCTCGGCGTCGATGGCGGCCGTCGCTTGGTCGATTCCCAGCGCGAGCAGGAATTGATAGACGATTTCGTGGCGCCGCCGGCAGCGCGTGGCGAGTCGCTCGCCGGAGGGAGTCAGTCGAAGCGGTTTATACGGCTCCGTTTCCACCAGTCCTTCGGACTGCAATCGCTCGATAATGCGGTGCACGGTGACGTGGCTGACCGAAAACTGCCGGGCGAGGTCTGTGATCCGGCAGACGGACTGCTCGCGAATCGTCTGGGCGATGGCCTCGACGTAATCTTCCGCCGTTTCCGTCCGGTGGTCTGACCGCGTGCGGCGGTGTGGAGCAGATTTTGAACTCGCCTTCGACACGCGCGACTCTCCTCGAAGCGGATTTCGTAGAGTGTTCGTGAAATCGTACCACTTGACGTCAGGTTTAGCAACAGCTACACTTTACGAAAAAATTTTAGCGTTGGCTAAAATTCGACCGGCGGGGGTTGGCTTCTCACGCCGCGTCGACGAGTTCGTAAACCGCCGGCCGTTGCGATAGATTGCCGTCATGTCAATCGGGCATCACCGCAGAGGAGCATTATGAGGCGTCTACTACTGACAACGATCGGCCTGCTGCTTTGCTTGGGATGCGGCGGCTCGGGGGACTCTGTTTCGGGAACGTCCGCCGCCGACAATCCGGCGGGCGGCCGGGGGAAAAGCGGCCGCATCGGCGTCGTGGCGACCGTCGGCATGGTGGCCGATCTGGTGCGGGAGGTGGGAGGCGAGTTCGTCGATGTGACGCAGATCTGCGGATCGGGAGTGGACCCGCACCTTTACAAAGCGACCCGCGACGACGTCCAGGCGCTCAGTTCGGCGGACGTCGTCTTTTACTCGGGGCTGATGCTCGAAGGCAAGATGTCCGACACGTTGATTAAGATGGCCCGCGCACGGCCGGTGATCGCGGTGACCGAAGCGATTGATGAGTCGGTGCTGTTGGAGCCGGAGGACTTCGCCGGCCATTACGATCCGCATGTGTGGATGGACGTTTCCGCATGGTCGCAATGTGTGGATGTGGTGGCCAGCGGATTGTCCGAGTTCGATCCCGGGCATGCGGCGGAATTTGAGGCGAACGCAAAATCGTTCAAAGCACGACTAGCCATCTTGCATGACTATGGATTGAAATCCATCGGCAGCATTCCCGCAGAGAGTCGCGTGCTGGTGACGTCTCACGACGCCTTCAACTACCTCGGACGGGCTTATGGATTGGACGTCCAGGGCATTCAGGGGATCTCGACGGAGTCGGAGGCGGGTCTGCAGCGTGTGAGCGCACTGGTGAACATGCTCGTCACCAAGAACGTTCGCGCCGTGTTCATCGAAAGCAGCGTACCCCGCAAGAGCATCGACTCGCTGATCGAAGGGGCCCGTGCGCAAGGGCATGACGTTTCGGTCGGCGGCGAACTGTTTTCTGATGCCATGGGGCCCGATGGCACCTACGAGGGGACTTACATCGGCATGCTGGATCACAACATCACGACGATTACCCGTGCGCTGGGCGGGGACGCTCCCGAACAGGGGCTCAACGGCAAGCTTTCGCATTGAAACGGAACCTTTTCCCGTGGCTAACGAATCGACTCCCCCATCGGCTGCGTCCAGTCCCGCGCCGCCCGCCGCTGCGCCCAACGGCGGCCGAACCGGCAACGGCACGGTGCCGCTTTCGGTGTATGACCTGACGGTGGCCTACGACCGCAAGCCTGTGGTGTGGGATGTGGGGTTTGACGTGCCACCCGGATCGCTGGTCGGAATTGTGGGCCCCAACGGGGCCGGCAAGAGCACGCTGCTGAAGGCCGTGATGGACCTGATCCCCCGCGCGTCGGGGCGCGTGGAAGTCTTCGGCGAGTCGTATCGCCGCAATCGCGATCGCGTCGGCTACGTTCCACAGCGCGAAAGCGTGGATTGGGATTTTCCCGTCGATGCACTGGACGTCGTGACCATGGGGCTTTACCGCGAGATCGGTTGGTGCCGCCCGGTCCGCAAGAAGCACAGGCAAATGGCGATGGACGCACTGCATCGCGTGGGGATCGCTGACCTCGCCTCCCGCCAGATTAGTCAGCTTTCTGGCG
Source organism: uncultured Planctomycetaceae bacterium (assembly GCA_937952455.1). Lineage (GTDB taxonomy): Bacteria > Planctomycetota > Planctomycetia > Planctomycetales > Planctomycetaceae > Symmachiella. Next base: position 2,983 of record CALFYU010000156.1, on the reverse strand, counting down.
GACAGCAGCAGCGCACGTTTCTGGCGCGCGCACTGGTGCAGGACGCTGATCTGTATCTGATGGATGAACCGTTTGCGGCGGTCGACGCTGCCACGGAGCGCGCGATTGTCGAATTACTCAACGAAATGAAACAGCGCGGTAAAACGGCCGTCGTGATCCATCACGATCTGCAAACGGTTCCCGAGTACTTCGACCATGTCGTGCTATTGAACATGAGAATCGTCGCGCACGGTCCGGTCAGCGAGACGTTCACCCCGGAAAACCTGCAGAAAACCTACGGCGGACGGCTGACGCTGCTGGAGGAGGTGAGTGCGGCCATGCGTCGGCAGGAAGGTTCATTGTGAGAATCCGCGGCCGCCGAGTTTGTTCTTTGAGACGACTGATCGCCGCCGCGGTTCTCGTGTGTTGCTTGCCCGGCGGGGCGGGGGCACAACCTCCCGATGCTGACCGCGGCCACGAGATCCGCTCGGATCGCTCAATCGCGGGCCGTTCCGCGGCATGGCCCACGTCGGCCGAGTTCCGTCGCGTGGTTACGCTGCAGGATTACAACGTGCGGATTGTCGTGCTGGGGACGACGCTGCTCGGCTGCGCCGCGGGAATGGTCGGCAGCTTTACCCTACTGAGAAAACGGGCGTTGATGGGAGACGCCTTGAGCCATTCCACGCTTCCGGGGATCGCCCTGGCCTTCATACTGGCGACGCATTGGGGGCTGGGCGCGAAGTCCATGTTCGTGTTGTTGATCGGCGCCACGGCCAGCGGGTTGGTGGGGGTCGCCGCCATTTTGGCGATCGGGCGACTGACGCGTCTGAAGGAAGACACCGCCCTGGGGGCCGTGCTCAGCGTATTTTTCGGCGGCGGCGTGGCATTGCTGGGGGTGATTCAGCAGATGAAGACGGGACATGCTGCGGGACTGGAGTCCTTTATCTACGGCAAAACCGCCTCCATGGCGCGGGCGGACACGCAGTTGATCGCCGCCGCCGCGTCTGTTTGTATCGTGGCTTGTCTGTTGCTGTTTAAGGAACTGAAGCTGCTGTGTTTCGACGACGACTTCGCGGGCTCGCGGGGCTACCCAGTGACGCGACTGGACATGACGCTCATGGCCCTGGTCGTCATGGTGACGATTGTTGGCCTGCAGGCGGTTGGTCTGATCCTGATGATCGCGCTGTTGATCATTCCGGCCGCCTCGGCGCGATTTTGGACCGAAAGACTCGGACGGATGTTCCTGATCTCCGGGGGCATTGGTGCCGCCAGCGGACTGTTGGGGGCCGAGACGAGCGCGCTGTTTTCCAAGCTGCCCTCCGGCGCAATGATCGTGCTGGTTTGCACAGCCCTGTTCGTGGTGAGCATGGCCTTCGGGTCAGCACGCGGTCTCTCGGTGCGGATCCGCAAACGCATGCAGCTGAATCGTTCCGTTGACCGACAGCACCTGCTGCGGGCACTATTTGAACTGCAGGAGGAGTCTTCACACACCGCCGGGGCGCGTCATGCCACGGACCAGCACGAGTCGTTCGGCGTCGAAGACTTGTTGGATATGCGCAGTTGGTCAAAGCGGCGCTTATTTCGAACGATACGCCGCGCGCGTGCCGACGGAATGGTCGACTGGGACCGCGACCGGGTGCGTCTCACGCGGCGGGGGGCGATCGAAGCGGCGCGACTCACGCGACAGCACCGGTTGTGGGAATTGTATTTAATGTCCTATGCCGAAATCGCCCCCAGCCGGGTTGATCGCGATGCGGACGCGATCGAGCACGTTCTGGAGCCGGAGATCATCGCCGAGCTGGAGTCCCTGCTGGAGCGCAAGCACGCATCGATTCCGGAGAGTCCGCATCCACTCCACGAATCGCCGGAATCGGTCTCCCCGTCCGAACAGGGAGGGGCATGATGTCCAGTTGGAGTTGGCAGCTTGACGGCTGGATCGTTCTAGCCGGCGTGCTGTGCGCCGTGGCGGCGGCACTATTGGGGAATTTCCTCGTTTTGCGGCGAATGAGCATGTTGGGGGATGCGATCACGCACGCGGTTTTGCCGGGGCTGGCGGTGGCCTTTTTTATCAGCGAGTCGCGGAGCAGTCTGCCCATGTTCTTGGGAGCGATTGTGGTCGGCGCATTAACGGCGCTGTTCACCGAATGGATTCGCAAGTTTGGCAAGGTCGACGAAGGGGCGTCGATGGGCGTGGTCTTCACGTCGTTGTTTGCTCTCGGCCTGGTGATGATCGTGCAGGCCGCCGACCACGTGCATCTCGATGCCGACTGCGTGCTCTACGGGGCGCTGGAGTTCACGCCGTTGGACACCATGCCGATCGCTGGAATGGAAATCCCGCGCGCGGTTCTCGTGCTGGGGGTGGTCACGATTATCAATGCCGCTTTCGTCACGCTGTTTTTCAAAGAGCTCAAAATCAGTTCGTTTGATCCCTCGCTGGCAACGACCACCGGCTTCAGCGCGAACCTATTGCACTACCTGTTAATGGTTCTCGTTGCGGTGACCGCGGTCGCCAGTTTTGAGAGTGTGGGCAACATTTTGGTCGTGGCCATGTTTATCGTGCCACCGGCAGCGGCCTATATGCTCACGGATCGCTTGAGCCGCATGATCCTGCTGAGCGTGGGGTTGGCGATCGTCTCGGCTGTGTTGGGCCATATCGCCGCGTTGGAAGTCCCCGGTTGGTTCGGTTATCGCAGTACAACCACGGCTGGAATGATGGCAGTCGTCGCGGGAGTGCTGTTGCTGCTGTGCGCCCTATTCGGCCCGCGGCATGGAATCGCCACGCGCTTCGTGCGGCGGCGGCTGCTCGCATTGCGAATCCTCGCCGACGACGTTGTCGCGATGCTGTACAGGCTGCAGGAACGCGAAGACGGCCCATCGAACGACTTGCCAACCCTACAGTCGATCCTCCTGGCCGATTCGTTTTCATTTCGTTTGGTGATACGCTGGCTCGGGCATCGCGGTCAAATTCAAACGCAGCGCAATTCTGTTCGTCTGACACAGCAAG
>CALFYU010000155.1 GCA_937952455.1 uncultured Planctomycetaceae bacterium | reverse complement strand
TCCGTGATGCTAAATATTCATAAGACAGCGTGCCTTTATTCGATCGGAGTGCCAACCATGGAGGCTATCGCGGCAATTTCTCTCATTTCTGCGCTTCTTGCTGTTTCGCGAGGTTCGTCGCTCGAGGCCGCGAACACTGTTCCCAATATCGTGGTGATCCTGACGGATGATCAGGGGTTTGCCGACATCAGTCTCAATCCGAATCATCCGGAAGAGGTATCGACACCGCATATGGACGCATTGGCAAAGGTTGGTGTCCTGTTTTCACATGCCTACACGAGTGGTTCTGTTTGTTCTCCGACGAGAGCCGGGCTGATGTTGGGACGTTACCAACAACGAGTCGGTGTGTATTCGGCCGGCGACGGCGGGCGGGGTTTTGATCCAACGCTGCCGATATTTCCGGCATTTCTTCCGGATCACTACGTTTCGGCTGCGATCGGCAAGTGGCACCTGGGATTGGATGAGGATTATCCCGAGCTGAAATGGCACGCGTTGAATCGCGGCTTTGACGAATGTTACAAGTTCATGGGCCGTGGCGGGCATGATTATTTCGAATTGCGTTCTAATGTTGACGGCAAGTTTTCGCATCCAATTTATCGCAACAAAGAGAGGATCAACGACCAGGGGTATTTGACGGACCGCCTTTCGGAGGAAGCGGTCGCGTTTATCGACCGAAACAAGGAACGACCGTTTTTTCTCTATCTTGCTTACAACGCAGTCCACGCGCCGCCCCAGGCACCGCAGGACACCATAGAACACTATCGCAATACGTTTCCTGACCTCGATCACAAACGCGTGGTCCTGATGGCAATGCTGAACCACTTAGACAACGGAGTCGGCAAGGTCGTATCGAAGCTTAAGGCGGAGGAGTTGTTCGACAACACTCTTCTGTTCTTCCTCACGGACAACGGCGGCTCGAAGGCCATGGGTGCGAACAACACGCCGCTCCGCGGTTTCAAAGGCAGCCTTTATGAGGGGGGCATCCGCACGCCCTTCATCGTCAGTTGGCCATCGCGGTTCGTCGGTGGACGCGCTATCAATACACCGGTGATCTCACTCGACATTCTGCCAACGGTTCTTGACGCCGTTGGTACGAACTCTCGTGCTGAAAACACTTTCGATGGCAAGAGCCTATTGCCACTTCTCACGGACCACAGCACAGCTCACCACGATGCTCTCTACTGGACCGAAGGTGGTGAGAGCGGCGAATGGGCAACACGCGGAGGCGACTGGAAACTGCATTCGATGAAGGGACAACAGCAATTGTTCAATCTTGCCGACGATCCTGAAGAGACAAGCGACCTAGCCGCCGAGCATCCCGAGCGGGTCAAGATTTTGAACAACGCGTTCGACAAGTGGATCGGGCAAATGGTCGAACCGATTTCCGGCGGCAGCAAGCTGTGGGGCGATCTCCAAGAAGAACATCTGACGAACCGGCAGAAACAGCGACTCAGGAAGCGAACAGAACGTAGGCGGCAACGAAAGGCCGAGACAAAAGTGAACAGGCCGCAGGCGAGCGGAAAGGATTCAGGCAGATGAGAACCGCTCTATTCTTGTTTTTCGCCGGCGTCTTACTCCACCGCAGTAGTCTTGCTGCTGAACCTGCGCCGCGGCCGAACGTTCTGTTTATCGTTTGCGACGACCTGAATACCCACGTTTCGACTTCCGGTTATCCGCACATCAAAACCCCCGCAATGGAGGGTCTTGCCGCGGCGGGGATGACTTTTGGTCGGGCGTACTGCCAGTATCCTGTTTGCGGTCCATCGCGAGCTTCGTTTCTAAGCGGGCTCTATCCCGAATCGACTGGGGTTTTCGACAACAAAGTTGACATCCGAAAGACGCGGCCCGGAACACGCTCCATGCCGCAATGTTTCAAAGAGCAAGGTTATTGGACGGCGTCGGTCGGAAAGGTATTTCATTCCCCAGGTCACGAGCCCGGTCAGTTGGCATGGCACGAGTTTCGGCGTTTCGAAAACGACGAAATGCCTCACGTTGTTGCAGCAAAAAGGGATTTTGAGGCGAAGCACGGCCCCGTCGACATTGGAGCGAATCGACGTCTTTGGAGGGAGCATCTGAACACGCTTTCGACGCAGACGCGAGGTCAGCGGCGACCAGGATACGGCCCGTCCGGACTACGCGACGAGCAGCATAAAGATGGCAAAAACGTACGACAGATTGTCTCGTGGCTTGATGAGAGACAGTACGGAGATCAGCCATTCTTCATCGTCTGCGGGATTCAAAAGCCGCACGTTCCGTTTCTCGCCCCTGATGCCCACTTCGATTTGTACCCCAAAGAAAGCTTGCAGTTCTCGTTGACTCCGACAGATTTCTGGAATCAGGCCCCCAACTCGGCGATGGTCAGGCGGTTTGAGGGATTCGGTTTCGAGCTGGGTGTTGAAAACGACGCTCTGAGGCGCGAATACACTCAGGCGTACCATGCCTGTATTTCATTCATCGACGCGCAGATCGGATTGCTGCTTGATAGCCTGAAGCGAAACGGCCTGTGGGACGATACGATCGTCGTGCTGACTTCTGATCACGGTTATCAGCTTGGTGAGCACTTTATGTGGGGCAAGGTGACGTTGTTTGAAGTCTGCAACCGCGTGCCGCTGCTGATTCGAGTTCCCCACATGACACAGCCAGGATCGTCCAGCAACGGCCTGGTTGAACTCATCGATCTGTATCCCACGCTCGCCGCCCTCTGCTCAGTGACACCGCCCGACGATCTCCAGGGTAAAAGCTTAGTTCCGATGCTAAGCAATCCAGCATCGCCAGGGAAAGACGTCGCATACGCAGTGGTACGACGTGGCCGGAAGTTCGGCAAAGCGATCCGAGCTGACCACTGGCGCTACGCTCGTTGGCCGGACGGCGAAGAACTCTACAACCTCCAGAACGACGCCGAAGAGCAGGTCAACCTCGCGACGTCCGTAAAACACACCGATGTGTTGATGGCAATGAGGGCTCAGCTGAGTCGTGCAGAAAGAATAGCTGCTGCGCGCCGATAGCAAGGACGGCCGACAAGAATGGACTTGTAACCAATTCGCAGGTGTTACGAAACGGCCCAAGAATTTGCCGAATTCCCGCTTGAAAGGACTCCCAACCCATCGGACTAATGAAGTGTGCGGCTCACCCATCCCCAAACAAATCCCCCACCGTCCCGTCATCGTCGACCGCCACGTGCAGATACGCACTGGTGGTAAGCAAGCTCGCATGCCCCGCCGCCGCGCGGACTTCAGCCAACGTGCGGTGGCCCGCCAAAGCATGGCTGATGAACGTATGCCGGCCATGGTGCAACGTCAGCGTCCGTAGCCGGTCCCAACCCAGCACCCGGCAGGCGGTGTGAAACCTTCGCCGCAACACGTGCCGGTTGATTGGTGCGCCGATCGTAGCCGCCTGCAGCGAACAGAGAAACGGATGGGCCGAGCGTGCGCCCTGTGAACGCCGTTTGGCCTTCCAGGCGGCGAGGTCCTCCAGCGTCCCCGCATCCCACCAGAGCGGCACTCGCCGCGAACGGCCGCCCTTGGCGGTTTCGGCGCGAACCTGGATATACGGCCGCGAAATCCCGGTGGCCACGTCTCCCACTTTCAGCCCGCCAATCTCGCTGGCCCGCAGACCACAACAACAGGCCAGCCGCACTAGTGCCAGGTTTTGCTGCACGTTGGGCAGCCGGGAGGCCCGCTTTTTCAAAGATGTCACGACGGACATTAATTCATGGCGGGTGAGGATCTGCGAAACATCGATATTCCAAGGCTCAAACGCATGCATCTGCGGGTTTAACCTTATTTGTAAATGACAAAAATCCGGACATTTTTTGACACTTTTTGGTCACCCACCAGTTACCTCACACGCGGCCGGAACTCAACGAAAATGGTGCGCAGTTTGTACGAAATGGTTACCATTTTTTGCGTTCGTCACTGTCACAATCTCGATTGCGCGGCGTACAAGGCCGCGTACGAACCCAAAAAGCGAGGAATCTCTATGGGACCAACCAGAACATTGAACTTAGAGGATGTGGAATGCAGCGTTGTGCTTTCTGGAATCACCGTCGGGGGCGATGCCGCGGCAGAACCGCCTGAGAGCGTGGTTGTTGAGCGCTCATTGAGTGACTTGGATTCCGGCACCGTTCAAGACGAGAGCGACGAAGATTCGTCAGCCGGTGGCAATCGGCGCCGCACCTTCTGGGCTTACGCTTACACGTCTTACAACCAATCGAGCAGCACGCCGTGAGAGGCGCCTCAAGCTCGCTGTATAAGATGACCGACGAACAAAGAGTTGATCTTTGATTGAGGGGGAGGAGAATTGCCTAGGGCACCTCCTCCCCCGTTTTTCGTTGGTCATTTCTCGCTGTATGTCGGTTTGTATTCGTAGTCATCGCGATCGTACAGGTACCGATCGGCCAGTGACTCAAAATCCACGGACTCCAGCGCCGCCATCACCAAATCCCAAGCGAAAGCGTTCGACTCGCGGTTCGGCAATCCGACTTTGCCATCCGCCAGCTTTCGTAGTGAGTCAGCCAGTTTCTCTCGCGCCGCATCGGGCGTTTCGGCCGACTCGATCGCAACCTGGATCAAGTCCTGGATACCAGGGTTTAGATCCGCGTCGAGATTGAAGTGGGTATGGACGATAAACGTTTCGCCATTTGTCCATCCATCACGTTGATCCATCGTTGCCCCTTTTAGAATTGCCGGTCGTTGCCGCCGACCTCTGCAGCCAAGCTAGCCGCGTGCCGCGTGAATGTCAAAAAGAATTCTCCGACTGGATTTTAAATTTGCCACACCTCAGTCCGTGAGGTATGTTGAATCTTGGCCCGTTTGAGTCGGCAGTCCGGTCATGAACCACCGGAGCGAGCGCCTGCCGATTCGCGGGCTTTTTTTCGTAGAGCTTGCCAAAACGTCGCGGTCAGGCGGCTTTTCCGATCATGCCATTCTGACAATGCCGCCAACCATCGACCAGATCGGCAACGCACGTCTTAACGTCCGCATCGCACACAGCCTGCAGTTCGTCGCGCGCGGGGGCCATGTTGCAGATATTCGCGCTGCAGGCGTCCAGCAGCATCCCTTGGTAGTTGGCCCGCACCAGCGCATCCCCGTCGATGCCGATTCCGGAAGTGAATTCCTCCCAGGCCAATTTGCCGATCCGGAACTGATAGGCAGCGGCCGAACCGATCATGCTCCACATGCCGTGCTCGTCTCCCTCCGTCCGCTGCATATGCAACGCCAGCAGCACATTCCCGGCCCGTTCCAGTTGCACGTTGACGTCGACCAGCGCCATCACGTTCAGCTTTTGCAAGGGGAGGGCGATGTCAGGCACCGTGTAGCACAACTGCGGCGAAGCCTGCTCCAGCAACCGGATTTCCGGTTCGTCGCCGTTGGCGTGCGCGACAACCAAACGCGGCAGCCGTTCGCTGACTTCGATCTGCGGTTGGTACGGCTGCCGCCCGTCGGGTGTGGTGGGAGCGAGCTTGCTGGGGGGATACAGCCCCTGTAATTAGGCCTCATCCTGCAGGATCGCCAGCGCAGTCCGCAGGTCATTGTTTTTGAGGGCGCGCGCGAACAGACTCCGCCGCTGCATGATGTGCCGGCCGAGGAGTTGTTCCACATCGCGGATCGTCATCTTGGAGAAATGGCGATACGCCGCCTCCATGTACCGCCGGATCTGCCGGTCGCTCACCTCCCAACCCTGTTGCGTGGCATGCTGCCGGATTTCGGGGAACTCCGCGCCGGCCAGCGTGAGCCGCAGCACTTCCTGCACGCGGTGTCGGATGGTGCTCTTGGATGCCATGTGATCTACTCCAATCTGTTGTTAGGCGGGGACTTTGACGGTCCGCGGCACGCGCTGGGCTGTTTGGCCGGTGAACCCTTCCCAGCGCTTGACGATCACATCGCAGTAGAGCGGATCGAGTTCCATCAGGAACGCTTGGCGGCCGGTCTGCTGGCAACCGATCAGCGTGGAGCCGCTGCCGCCGCGCCGGCCCATCCGGTGCTCGCCGGGTTTGGACGAGTAGCCGATGGCCCGCGTGGCGAGTTCCACCGGTTTCTCGGTGAGGTGCACCATGCTCTGCGGATTGACCTTTTTGACGTGCCACAGGTCGACCGCGTTCGTGGGGCCGTAGAACTTGTGACCGGCACCTTCTTTCCAGCCGTAAAACGCCAGTTCGAAGCAGCCCATGAAGTCCTTGCGGCTCAAGACCGGGTGCTCTTTGTCCCAGACGATGGCCTGCGAGAAGTACAGCCCGGAGTCTTTGAGGACCGGCGGGTAGTTCCCCAGGTTGGCGTAGCCGCCCCAGATGTAGAAACCGCCGCCGGGGACCAGCACCCGCGCGATGTTGCCGAACCAGGCAGTCAGCAGGCGGTTAAACTCTTCGTCGGTCACGAAGTCATTGGCCAGGGGGCGATCCTTGGCGCGGAGTTTGGTCTGCGTGGCGGCGTGTTTGCCGGCCGCGAAAGAAGAATATCCCGCCGCGATGGCGTTGTTCGATCGCGGTTCGACTTTGACGTTGTACGGCGGGTCGGTGTTCACCAGATGGATTTGGGCACCGTCCAGGAGCCGGTCCACGTCCGCGGGGTCGGCGCTGTCGCCACAGAGCAAGCGGTGATCGCCGAGGATCCACAGATCGCCCGGTTGCGTGGTGGCCTCATCGGGTGGCTCGGGGATAGCATCGGGGTCGGTCAATCCCTCCGCCGGATCGTTTCCCAATAGTTTGCACAAATCGTCGGGCGTGAAGCCGATCAGATCCAAGTCAAAGTCGAGTTCCTGCAGGTCCAACAACTCCGCCGGCAGCAGCGCTTGGTCCCAGTCGGCCAGTTCGCCGGTTTTGTTGTCGGCGAGGCGGTAGGCTTTGATCTGCGCGGCGGTGAGGCCCGTGGCCACGTGGACCGGCACCATTTCCAGGCCCAGTTTCTGGGCGGCCTTGTAGCGGGTGTGGCCGACGATGATCACGCCGTCTTCGTCCACGACGATCGGTTGGCGGAAGCCAAACTCGGCGATGGACTTGGCCACGGCGTCGACCGCACCGTCGTTGAGGCGGGGGTTGTTGTCGTAGGGTTGGATGTCGGTGAGGGGGCGTTGGTCGATATGCATAAAGTAGATTCCGTTCAGGATTGGGAGAGGGGAAGGCAGTTTACTGAAAAGAGCGGCCGTTGTTCCGGTGGACCGCGCGCGCACCGTCGAACGACCGTTTGCGGGGTTAGCGGGGTTTCGCGGGTTATTTTCACACTACTTCTATTAAATATGTGTACATGAAATGACGTACACGTTCTCTGCGCGTAGCAATTGTGGAAATAACCCCGATAACCCCGCATCTTGACGTAACTCTTTTTCACGAAAGACCTTTCTCGGCGGGGTTCGTTGCGGGGTTATCGACGTTCTGCGGGGTTACTAACCCCGCAAGCTTCCAGCGGCGAACTTTGCGGTGAGCATCGAGACCTGCCTCACCCAGTTTGCGCCCATTGAAGATTCGCCCCTTCAACCGCGACAAGTGGCGTCCCAACGACCGCCGCAGCGCGGCATCGCCACGATCGGCTTGTTCGCTCACAGCGTCGGGCAGTGTGGTCCGCCCGCGCCCGATGATCTTTTGGCAGAGGTCATCCACTGTGACAGGGGTCTCGCCGAATTCATCCCACCACAGGTCAAAGAAAGCGGACCATTCCTGCGTGTCCTCGTCTTGCACAGTTTGCGTCTGCTGCAAGTTGCCAAGGAATCCGCGTATGCCCGCAAACTCCAGAACGCTGCCGACGGTGGTGGACCATTCGACAAAGCTACCGCACACCGGTACGCGGGCTTTTGGTTTGCTCTGGCTGAGCCAGCCTCGTATCACTCTAATCCCCGCCGCCAGCAGTTCGCTGCGGTGATC
>CALFYU010000154.1 GCA_937952455.1 uncultured Planctomycetaceae bacterium | reverse complement strand
CTTCGCCCTCCCCGCGCGATATATACCATCCCACCCGATCAGCGGTGCTCATGCCCCTTCAGCAGCGGTTCGCGCTTCCAGTTCGCATTCGGCCCGAACCGCAGATTGATTCCGCCATGCCCCACGCGGGCATCGCCGTAAACGCTGCGCAGCGCCGCCCGTTCCGCCAACGGCAAGGTCGCAAACAGAATCAATCCCACCACCGCAGATCCGACAATCCACCTTCCAAATTTCGCCTCGTCCCGCTGCCGCACTAGCTCTCCTTCCCGAGGCAAAAGCAACATCAGCAGCGTCACAATCACCGCATTGATCTGAATGATCCCCTCGGTCAGCAGTCGGCCCTCGCCGAAATAGGTGAGCGCCTTGGCGAAATTCCCCAACACGAACGCCCACAACAGCAGAAAGTACAACATCTGCCCCCGCCCAATCCAGCTCTGCGGCACGATTGCCAGCGGCCGCCGCGTATGCGCAATCATCAAGCCGATAAACGCGAGCGTGGCCAGCAGATAGAAGAGGTTGAACCAGCCGGCGGCGGACATCTCGAAGTCGATCCATGGTGCCTTCATGAAATTAGGCATTAACACCCGTGACCACTCAAACGGTGACCAGTCGTTGAGGTTCTTATACATATTGACATACACCAGCGCCGGCAACGCAAACGTGATCGAGACAATTTCCGTCCACCGCTGACGCGGCACCAAGTCGTCAGCCAGCCGGGGCACACGGGTCACCAGGATCGCCATCGCAAAGATCACCCCCAGCCCGTTAACGAACCCGTAAGACTGCTCCAAAAAACTGTGCCAGTTCTGCTGGTGGAAATGCTTCCACGGTTTGAGTTCCTCCTTCCGCGTTCGCGAAAGTTCATTGACGAACTCCGGTGTGGGCATTTTTTGCTTCTTGTCCATCCAGTCCGTTGGCTGCCAAGCGGTGTTTTGCCACTCCGTCCACTTCTGTTGGATTTCCGGATCGGCAGAAACGCGTTCGTTGCCGACCGACAGTAACAGTCCCTGCACGAGCGAAATTCCCGAGAAGCCGATCCCACCGATGATCCCGCACACGACGCCGGCCAACACCACCGCTTTGAGTTGGTGCCGCAACAGATAGATGCTGGCCCCCAAAAACGTTCCCAGCACCCCCGCCCAGTTGTCCCCTCTCGGCGGCGTCATCCTCAGCCCGCCGTGGTCGGCGAGAAACAGGCTGCCCAACACCGGCAGCACCAAAAACCCCAAAAACCAGCCGACTGCCATCCACAGAAACAACCCAGAGTCGCGTCGAAACTCGCCGTAGCGGGCAAAATAAACCGCCACACCGATTATCAGTCCCAAAAGCATGCCCAGAACGTCTCCCGTGCAAAGAAACCGTTCGTGCGTGGCAAAATGCAAAATGATCGGCGGCCAATTCGTCACCGCCAATTGCTCCGGCGTAAACCGGTCGCCGTAAATCCCTTGCGGCTGGACCAGCGTCGCATAAATCGATGCGGTCCACCCCAACTGCGACAGCGCGAACATCACCCCCAATCCGACGGCTGCGCCGATGGCGGAGAATATCAGCAACTTGGGCCACTCACGAAACCGGCGATCGTCGAAGTCATATAGCAAGACGCCGCATAAGATAAACAGCACCGTGAACCAGTCGCTGTCCAGCCAATACAACCCCAATTCCTGCCGCTGCATCGGCCCGGGCATCCCGTCTTTTTCCAGATAGGCTTGAACCGCCCACATGATCGGAAACAGCGCAATTCGCAGCCCCACCCAAATGGCCAACAAGCTGACCAACGGATCGAAGATATCGTTGAGCCGCTGCTTGTCCATCACCGCCGGCAGCGCCGTCCCCATGCCCCCCAACGCCGCCCACAGAAACCCGATAAAGAACAACCCCGCAAATCCGAACCACTGCGTCGCCGCTTGTCCCGATTGTGAGAAACCGATCACTTGCATATAGGACATCGAACCGCCGAAAGCCCAGCCTAGCATGCCGAACAGCGCGAACTGCGGAACCCGCTGCCGCCAGTCCTCCCGCCCCGACAGCAGGCAAACGGCGATGGCGGTCAGCGCCCCGGGAAACATCGCGCCGGTTTCGTGTCCGTAATTCCCGCGAATCCCCCAACCAATGGCGAGCGACAATCCGGCCAGCAGGATCGACAACGGACGCAATAACGGATTGGATTCTTGCTGCGGCATGGCGGCTGGCACTTCGCGCGAAAGGAGGGAACGCGCCGTCTAAGTGACGGCACCGGCGGGAGTCTAAGAGGAAGTGCGATTGTAAGCCACAAAACGGCGAACAACAAGCAGGCCGGATACAAGGCTTGAGGCGTGAGGCCCGAGGCTTGAGGAGAAAGCTGCATAAAACTTCGCGGCCGGTGCCACTGGCTTTGCCAGTGTATGCGCGAATGGTGGATTCACCTACGAAGCACTGGCAAAGCCAATGGCACCCCCCATTTTTTAGCTTTGGCCGCGGACTACGGCCTGCTCTATCGGCTCTTCGCTGCGGCGCTCGCGAACGGTGGCTCGGCGGCGAAAGAATAAGCCCAGCAGCAGCGTCTGCGCGATCGGCACATCGACCAGCATGGCGATCGTGAACAAGATCCGCTGTCCGTAATACTCCGGATGGGGCGTTGCCGGCAGCCACGTCACCCCTTCATAAACGGCGACGGCGATGACGGCCAAGGCTCCCATGCCGACTAGCAGCGTCCCGGCAAGTCGCACGTGCGAGACCTCAAGTGCCTGACCGACGACAACGCCCGCCGGAATCAGCAACACCAGCCAAAACAGGTGACAGGCCACCAACGCCTGCAGCCTCGGACCGCACCCCCATGGCCCGCAGATCCCGTGTCCCCAATTGCCGGGTAGCTCCGTAATCCGCAAAGCGCCGTAGAGACCGCCCCCCCACAGGGCGATCAGCAGACCCCATTTGCAGCCGGTGCCACCGACATCTTTTGAGGTCATCGGGGAGGCGCCCTTAAAAAACGTGATGGTGCTCGCAGGTGAAATTCTACATGCTTGGTCGCCAAAAGCTCAGGCGGCTACGCGTTGGCCCGTCATCTGCAGATAGGCGACAATCAACATCAAGGTCACGTAACTGCCGGTAAACAACGCCCCGATGCAGCAGGCAAGCAGACCGACGATAAACAACCCAAAACCGGCCAAATAGAGAACCAACAAGCTCGCCTTGTTACCGTAGGTGATCTCCCGGGACGTTTGCAGGGCGTCCATCACCGACATTTCGCGATCGACAACCAATAACAGACTTTGGCTGAACATCAACGCAAAGATGACGCCGGGAATGATCAACAGCAGGGTCCCCAGGGTCACGATGATGCTGTACAGTAGCTGCGTACCCAGGCCGTTGAGCAACACCGGACCTCCGGTGAAGACTTGCCCGATATTCGACTCTCGTCCGCGGGCGACGTTCAAAAAGAGGATCATCTGCCCCAGGGTGAGCCACGTTTGAAACGTGAACGTGATTACAAACCCGACGATATTCACCAGAATGAATAACCCCATTTGATTGCCGGGTTGATCACCGACAATCACCGCTTGAACGCCTCCGACGATCTGTTGGACAAACCCGTTGAGCATGCCGACCACGAAGACGGCCCCGACGCAGGCCCCCATATTCGCCTTAAAAATACTCCACGACGTCGACATCACCTCGCCGATATCGAAGACAGTCGGGTGGATTTCACCGTCGGCCGCCATCGCCGCGCGGCCGAATTCCTCGCCGCAAAATCGGCACTTGACCGCTGCCGCCTTGATTTCCGCGCCGCACATCGGGCAGATTTGCGTTTCGTCCGCAACGACTTCCACCTCGCCGTAGTCGATCGGGCCGTCCAGCGCCGCGTCCGTTTCCTGATACCGAAAGTCGGATATTTCGGGGACCGTGATCTTCTGCCCGCACCCGGGGCAATCCGCCACACGGCCCACCTTGTCCTCCTTGGTCTTGAGATACTTGTCGCAGTGGGGACAGTGAAATTCGATCGACATGCGGGCGACTCCTCGCTGGCTGGATAAAACGACGGCGTTCGTGCGGTCGCGACTGCGACTGTGTAGCTGCCGGCGCTGCGGCGGCGTTTTCGGAGACTAGATCTTTTCGCGCCGGTTGCTGCACGTCAAGCGACTATGCCCAATCCGGCCAGAGAATGAAACGGCAATCTCGTTTGAAAGACGCTTGAGCAGAATCGGCAGATGCCCACGCGCATTGGCCGCGTAACAAATGCGTAAGCTCCGCCGATCCTTGTGGACGCATCACTACGATCGCGACACCTGCTTAAAACGGCCGGAAAAACGCAGCTGGCCCACGTGGAGTCAATCTTTTAGCGTCCAGTCCAAGCGACTCTGCCAATCCTTCAGGAAATCCCGGCGCCATTGATTGACGGTCTTGGCTCCGGAATACCGGCGTTCGGCCAATTGCTTGTCGGAGTGATCGGTCCAGTAGTTGGCGCCGTGACCGTTCTTGACGTACGCGCCACCCCAGTGCGGTGATTGGGGATCATCCCAATCGCCGCGCAATAGATACAACAACGATGGCGTATCGCCCATCTTGATGTCTCGCTTCTTGTCGATGAAAAGCGTCCCCAATGCCCCGTGCCCTTTGACATGTCGGTCGACAAAGCTGCGATTCCCGAGGCCGTCGGACTGATCGCCGCCGACATACATGCCGCGAAATGTCCCGTCACTTTCGATCCACCACAAATCTGTATGACTATTGAATAAATAGTCTCGTGCAGCGCGATCCTGTGAGGTATTCCAGGAACCGATCGAATAGACGCGGATCTTGGCTTTGATTGTAGGATTGTCGTGGATTGCCTGCGCAACATCGGTGAGACTCCCCCACACAAGCAACCACAACGGCCGCTGATCATTCTCTTTGGCCCGGGAGGCAATCCAACGCGATCCTTCGGTGGCGGTGTCCCAACCTTGTTGCGGCGCGGCGTCCGTAGCACCTTGCTTAACAATCGCGCGAAGCGAGGCGGGCCTGGGAAAGCGTACGGAGCGGCTCCGCAATCTTGGGTAGTCGCATTCGTAGGCGTCGATGACTTCGTTGATATCCTTTGCCCGCCCCTGTTGGGGCGGCGATGAGACGAGGCCTTCGATATCCAGGACGTCCGCGTAGAACAGCAGGTGTACCATCGACTGAAAATCATCGGGATCAGATCCGCCAATGTCCGTGGAGACAATCACGCGGGGCCGCTGTCCAGCCAGCGCGCCTCCGCCCAACGCCGTCGGTTCCGCGGCGTGCACCACCGAAATGATCGCGGTTAACCACATGGCCGGAAGCATCAGGATGTGTCGAACGTTCATTCGCAAACCGGCCGGCTTGGGTTTTCCGGCAATGTCTTGGCAAATAGGACTCTTATCACCAACGACAAGAATTACGCCGCACGATGACTTAGCCGGCGCTTTCGCTTGTTTGGCGTCAATCCCGGTTAATTTCCACGCGGCTATTCGTTGACGACTTCGGCCATCACGTCGTCGGGAATATCGTAATTCGCAGTGACGGATTGGATGTCTTCCAATTCCTCGAGCGCATCAATCAACTTGAGCACTTTGCGGCCGCCGTCCACATCGAGTTCCACCGTGCTGGACGCCACACGCGTAATCTCCGACATCTCGGTCGATATGTTCGCCTCTTCGAGCGCCGTATTGACGTCGTCGAACGCCTCGGGGGCGCAGGTGATCTCAAATCCCGGTCCGACTGCTTTCACGTCGTCGGCACCAGCTTCGATCGCCACCTCGAAGAGCGTCTCTTCGTCCACGTTCTCCGTCGGCACCAAAAACATCCCCTTCCGCTCAAACATCCAGGCGACGCACCCGGTGGCGCCCAGATTGCCGCCGTGGACTTCGAAGCACTTCCGAACTTCACCGGCGGTGCGGTTGCGGTTGTCCGTCAATCCGTCGCACAGCACGGCGACCCCTTCGGGGCCGTAGCCCTCGTAGACGATCTCGGTATAAACCACGCCGCCCAAATCGCCGCAGCCTTTTTTGACGGCGCGCTCGATGTTGTCCTTGGGCATGCTCGATTTGCGGGCGCGATCGATGGCGTACCGCAGCGCCAAGTTCATCGCCGGGTCGCCGCCGCCGTTTTGAGCCGCCACGATGATCGCGCGGCTCAACTTCCCGAACAGGGCTCCCCGTTTTTTGTCGGCGATCCCTTTTTTGTGCTTAATTCCCGCCCAGTGTGAATGTCCAGCCATGTCTATCGTCGAATGCTTCAGGGAAACCACCGGCGACCTTGCGCCATGCCACCTCAAAACCACTGTAAAAGGCGTAAGTTGGCAACAGCACGGAATCACCAGCGGGTGTGTGTTCGTGAAACTATCTCGTTAAGGCGATTCCGCACGTTCCGGCCGCAACTCGCCCGGTGGCGACTTGTGGTTTTTCAGTTTTTCCTGCAGCCGCTCGATCAGCTTTTTGTTGCTGGTTGCGTCATAACCCGATACCGCAAGCGCAGCGATCCCCGCCTCAATCCACTAGACGACCCAGCCAAACCTGTCATACGCATCACCCAACT
>CALFYU010000153.1 GCA_937952455.1 uncultured Planctomycetaceae bacterium | reverse complement strand
TAGATCCAGCACACCGCCCCGCTGAAACAGATCAAGATCGCCGTGGGGCGTCACTGTGCATCGCTGTTGTCCCGCACGTTTCGCAGAGCCTACCGCCGGCGCTGCATCGACATCTGGCAGCGAAATGAGATTGTCGACGATCAAACCGCCGAGCGTCTCCGCTCGTCATCGCGGCTGTGGTCGCGGCCGCTATATTGGCTGGGGCTGATCCCCGGGGCGGCAGGTCGCGGTGTCCAGCGGCTGTGGGGCAACCGAATCGTGCGGCGCAATATGCGGCGGGCGATTTTCCATCGCAGCGTCCGTCGGGAGTTCTTTTCGGATTACTGCGCGCGCAAGACCGCTCAATGGCGGCGGGCGGGACGGATTTCACCGCAACGAACCTTTCATGGGCTGACCGCCCGGTTCGCCTGGAATTGTCTGCTTGCCAAATTGACGCCCAGGGAATTGCAGCGGTGGTTGACCGACCGCGTGCACCGGCGGACACAACTGATGCAACTGATGCTGTTGGTGATTTCTGGCCGGTTTCAGCGGGAATACGGCCGGCACGCCATACGCCGGTCCATCCGCGATTGGTCAGCAGCCGGGCGGCTGCATCGCAGCGAGCAGGTCGCGCTCGAACGAGAGTCGCAGTCGCACGAACTGGACGAATACGCCCGCTGTTTTGGATTGCATCTCAGTTTGAAATTGATTTTGCCGATACTCATCCCCCTCAAAATCGGCGGCTTGGCGGCTTTTGCGACGACCGGCAAACCGGTGTATCTATTGCCGCTAATCGTCACACCCGTCGCGCGGACGATGATCACGTTATGGCGGATGGCCCGCAATCGCTGGCGGGGCGTGCGCTACGGCGAAGCGCTGGCGGTCGGCATCTTGCCCTTTGTGGGCAGCTTGGCGTTTCCCGTGCAGATGTATGCGGCTCACAAGAAACTGGCCATCTTTCTGATCCGCGACAACGCCGCCCGGCTGGCACGCTGGATACCAATTTACGGCGGCCGCAATTCCCGCCTGGAAGTCGCCGCCGTCAAAGCGGCCGACGTACCGATCGAGTTGCTCGATATCGGCCTGTCGCTCATGACACGGATCCGCAGTTGGTTTCCGCACTGGAAATCCACCAAGCCCTCCAAGGACCAATCCGCTGCCCTATCGACCTCTGGTTGGGACCGATTGGTCGACCACCATCTCCGCCTGCTCGCCCAATCCGAAGCGGCCTACAAACCGGTCAGCGAACAAATCGACGACTTGGTCGAACAACAGACGCGATACCGTCGGGCGTCGTGACGGCACGATTGCACAGAATTCTTAGCCACAGATTGAACACAGATTTAACCCAGCGCGGAAATGCTGCAACCAAATTGGTCGTGTTGATTTAGCCACGGATGAAACACGGATCGAACACAGATAAGAACTCGGCCGGATGATCGTGAACAGGCCACCGGGGCGGGGCTCCTGCCGAGCCGCGGGCGACGAGGGACTCGCAACTTGGAGAACGCCAGTGCATGTGTCGGGCGTCAATCGTCCTACAAAGAAAGGTGCGTCACGACGCACCCTACGACATAGCCACAGATTAAACGCGGGTGAAGACAAATCCCAATCCGACGACTTGCCGTCGTGCCCGATGATCCATGACGAACAAGCTCTCGTTCTAAAGCGCAACGACCCTGGTTCCCAAGCTCCGATTGGGAACGAGTCACGACGATAAACTCGCAGAAGGCAATTTCGTATGAGTGCCCCCCGTCCCGAAGTCGAAGTCGGCATCATCTATACCGGCGAACGGCACTATATGACGCCGCTGATCGATTCGTTGGCGGCGTCGGACGGGACCGAGGGCATCGGGCTGATCCTCGTTGACAACCAGTCCGCCGACGGGACCGGCGATTGGGAAGGAACGTTTCCCGACACCAAGGTCATTCACAACCGGCAGCGGCTGGGTTATGCCGATAATCTCAACCGCATCCTCGCGGCGTCGTCGTCCGAATTCGTGTTGCTGATGAACACGGACATGTATTTCGATCCCGGATCAAGTTGCGTGACGCGGATGGTCGAATTCATGCGGGCTTATCCCCGCTGTGGACTTGCCAGCTGCGGCATCTATCATCCCGACGGCAACTATGCGCACCCAGCGCGGCGGTTTCAGACAATCAAAACCATTGCCGCCCGGCGTTTGGGGATGGAGACGATCTTCCCTGATGCAATCGCCGACTATCTCTGTATGGAACAGGACCACCGCGGCACGGTTGATTGCGATTGGGTTTCGGGATGTTTCATGTTGATCCGCCGCGCGACCTACGAACAGGTCGGCAATTTCGACAGCCGCTTCGCCAAGTATTTTGAAGACGTCGACATGTGCCGCCGCGTCTCACAAGCCGGCTGGCGGGTGATGATCAACGGTGCCGCGCGCTGCTATCACCACGAACAGCGCGGCAGCAAAAGCGTCCTCTCCCGCGACGCGTTGTTGCATCTGCGGTCGTACCTGCGCTGGATCTCGAAATGGGGCTTCGATAACGGCTCCGACACGCGGCGAGCTGCGTAGTAAAGTCGGTCGTCAATCTCCCTCGAGTAGCCCAGCCAGAATTGGCTGGGTCGCGCAGCGACAAGAAGCCGCGCCATGCGGGTCCGTCATTAAATCAAGCGCACATGGCAATGCTTCTTGCGCCTGAGGGCACTGGGCCGCTGCGCGGTCGGGCCACCCGCCTCAAACGGGTTACCGATCGCAATCATTATCTCGTATGGACATCGATTGCGACGACGGCGGAGCCGTCGGTTTGGTGGGTGTGCCCCAAATGTCGTTCCTGCAAAGCCGCCGCGACGAATTTACAACTTCGCCGCGCCTCTCGAATCGTGGCGAAATTGGGATGCGCGCCGGCCGCGAAAAAAATATTTTCGCAACCTGCTGACCGCATAAGCGGTTGGTGTCTCTCGAAAATCGCCATCCCCCCGCCCCCCGGCACACTGGCAAGCCTTTTGCATTGTGTCCGGTCCAATGAACGGCAACCACGATTTGCCTCGGCTCCTTCTCCACCCCCAAAAAGGATTCTTAGAATGAACGTATCGCCACTGTCCCTGATGCTGGGCGGAATCATCTCGTTTGCCTGCCTGCCGGATGCCGGCGAAAGTTGTTGTCCCTGTCCGGCGGAGCAACGCCGCACGGCCTGCACGCGTGCGAAACAAGGGCCGGGGTCAAACGTTACCGTGGCGGAAATACTTGCCTTCGAGGCGGATTGGTGCGGACCCTGCCAGAAGATGGCGCCGGTCCTGAAGCAGTTAGAATCCAAGGGCATTCGGATTCGGCGAATCAACGTCGACGAAAACCGCTCGCTGGCAAATCAGTATCACGTCACGTCGCTCCCCACGATGGTCAAGCTGGTCAAAGGCCGCGAAACCGGGCGGCTGGTCGGCATGTCGTCTCCGGGACAGGTCACGGAATTGGCCCAGAGAATACAAGTCAGCGACTTCGGCACGGTCTCTCCGCATTGCGGTAAAGGGCGCGACTGTTGTTGTGCGGAATCGTCGTGCGATATCCCGGCGGCGACACAGGTTGAGACGCTGATTCGCGCCACCTACGACGTCCCCGCGGACAAGGCGGCGGCACTGGTGGGGCTGTTGGACAAAACCACCGAAGTCCCCATGGAAACCAAGATCGACGACGGCAAGTTGACGATCACAACCACGCCGACGGCGCAGCGAACGATCGGCGCGTTTATCAACGCCTTTCTCCGCGACGCGTCGAAATCGCCGCTGTCGGCGTGCTCTTCATAACGGACCGCCGGCTTCCAACGGTCCGATCCCGCGTCTTCGTCCCCGCGAAGCCCCGTGGACGGGTGGTACGTCGCAGCCAAGTTTTGGAGATGTCAGTTGATTTTGTCGGTTCAGTCGGCCGCTATCGAGCGCGGGTGCCTTGTCCGCCCGGGCACGACTGGCAGGGCCAGCCGGCAACGTCAATGTGCTTATGAGAAGCACCGGGCGAGCGTGACCCCATTTCTCGTGATGCCCCACGCTCGTCACCAAAACGCGGCGGGCGTACCACCCACTTTTTTTGTGCCGTTGATTGAGTTGGCGAAGGCCCAGTGGTCGAGAATTCGAAATCCGAAGCACGAAATCCGAAACAAATTCCAATGACCGAAATTCAAATGGTTTTGGTCATTCTGAGTTTCTGATTTTGGATTTGTTTCGGATTTCGATTTTCGTGCTTCGGATTTCCTCAAATTGTGTGCCCTGGTCACCATCCTGGCCGCAAAAACCCTCCACCGTAGGCTTTTCGTTTCCGCGATTTCCTGTTAATCTGCTTGGTTCCTGGTGAAAAAGTCTCCGGCCCCGGGTGGCCGGTACGTCTATTTGAGAACGAGCGGAGTTCAGTCATGGCACATAAGAAGGGGCAAGGGTCCAGCCGGAACGGTCGCGATTCGAATGCCCAGCGGCGGGGTGTGAAGAAATTCGGCGGCGAACAAGTTTCGGCCGGCAATATTTTGGTTCGCCAGTGCGGAACCAAATGGCGTCCCGGCCGCAACGTCGGCATGGGCAGCGACTACACGATCTTTTCGCTGGCCGAGGGGACGGTCTACTTCGATCAGAAAGGCCGTCGGATCAACGTCGAACTGGCCGAAGCCAACTGACGGCGCGAATCCGATTCGGGAGGGCGAGGCTCCCGCCGAGCCGCGCGCGACTCTCAAACATAAGATCCCACAACGGCGGCCGCATAGTCCGGTCCGCCGTTGTTTTTGCGCTGTGGCCATGTCCGAGATCAATGTGAGGGTGCCACTGGCGGCTTGTCCGCCAGTGTTCGCAGGCGACTGAGGCGGAGCACCCCCTGATCGAGATTTGGCAGAGCGCGGGTCCCCGATCTTACGCGTGGGCCGATGTCCGATTTCGTTCACCAACGCCACAAGCCGCTCACGCCGCTCGATCGCCCCCGCGAGCTGATCGTCGCCTGTCCCCCGCTGCGGAGCAACGTAAACCTCTCGCGGATCATCCGCGCCGCCGGCTGCTGCGGTGTAAGACGGATGATCTGCACCGGCACGACCAAGGTGACACGCAAGATCGCCCGCGACGGCACCGAAGCGGTCGAAGTTGAAGTGCACCGCACCCTCGGCCCGCCGCTCGAAAAGCTCCGCAGCGAAGGCTACACCCTGATCGGCCTGGAACAAACCAGCGGGTCGCAATCGCTGTACGACTACGCCTTCCCCCGCAAAACGGTCCTGGTGCTGGGCAACGAACGGACCGGCATCACCGCAGAGATCCTCGCGCTATTGGACGCCACGGTGGAGATCCCGACGTACGGCCTGCCCTACAGCCACAACGTGGCGACGGCGGCGGCGATGGGGCTCTATGAGTATTGCCGGCGGTATCCGCGGGGGTGACGTGGGGCAAAATTTGACCGCGGGGGAAGGGCGGTTTACGCTGCACGCTACAGGGTGGCCCCGAAAGATTCTTTCGGGGCGGCGCAGCCGCGGGAGGGTGTTCCAGTCGGCGAG
This sequence comes from uncultured Planctomycetaceae bacterium, assembly GCA_937952455.1. Lineage (GTDB taxonomy): Bacteria > Planctomycetota > Planctomycetia > Planctomycetales > Planctomycetaceae > Symmachiella. The sequence goes on along the minus strand of CALFYU010000153.1, from coordinate 753 downwards.
GTCTACTCTTCATCGGACCTCCTGCCGACTTCGTCGGCCGAAATAAAATCTATCTGGGCTACCCGTGGTCGTTGTCCGAAAAAAGTCAAATGACAAAAGATGCCGAATATTGGATCGAAGCTCGCCAGCGCGTCGTCGAGATGCGCCAAATCGACTCGCGCAACGAATTGGTATTTGGTAGCCGCGGTCATAAGTACCGAATCTTCGATCCCGTGTGTGAACAACGGCTGCTGGAATTCGAGTCGAAAAACGAAGTGCACATTCCCGCTGAATATCGATCGTTCTTAACCTCGTTCGGCGCAGGCGGCGCGGGTCCCGGTTACGGCATCTACGATTTTCGTAAGGTCGAATCGGTAAGTGTTAAACAAGGCTTTCATCTCACCGATTCGCAAGAATGGCAAGAATGGCCCGACGACGATGATGATCCCATCTGGGATTTTCCGGGCCTGCTGAACATCTCCACGTCGGGATGTAATCACGACTGGTGGATAGAAATCAAGGGGCCGCAACCGGGGACGATTTGGGTTGATGCGGGCAACGACTTTCGGCGTTGTGACTCATTTGTCACATGGTACGGACAGTGGCTTGATCGAGTGGAATGGGGCCTTCAGAAACACAGGCTGGTTGCCTGCATGATCCCTTCCGGCGCAACGATTTCCGAGATTGCAACGGAATGTGGTGTTGCACCCAGGGAGTTGAAACGCGATGGAATGACGTACATTCTCTTTGACGGGATTCCGGGCCGGACCGCAG
>CALFYU010000152.1 GCA_937952455.1 uncultured Planctomycetaceae bacterium | reverse complement strand
CAGCTCGATTTCGCAATTGGGTTCGGATTCGCAACAACTGTGTTCAATCTGTGGCCAACAGTACCGGCCCAGTCGATGGCGGCATCGCTGCGTTGGGGAAGAAACTCTTAATCTTTGGCAAGGCCTCTTAATTCATGGCGCGGCTTGTATCGTTGATTGTCTTGACGGTGCTGATCGTCTTTTTGGGGATCACCTTCTTTCAGGTGATCGCACCGTTCTTGCTGCCGCTGTTTTTGGCGGGCGTGGTGGCGCTGTTGTGCCAGCCGTTGTTCCACTACTTTTTGGCCAAGACCAACAACAAGACACATTGGGCCGCCGGACTGACCACGGTGGCGATTCTGACCATCATCTTCGTACCGCTGGCCGCGAGCACGGTGATCGCCACCGCCGAGCTTTATGCATTTGCCCAGGAGCGGCTGGAACCCGCGAAGTGGAAACCGGCCTATGGGCATTTTCGCGAACGTTTCGACGCCGATGAAATCATCGACGACCTGTATGCCCGCTTCAGTCCCCCTCCGGCGGAAAAGGAACAAGTCGCCGCATGGGAACTCCGCCGCGACCGGTTCCATGAACAGGTCGAAACCAACATCCGTGCCAACACGAAGGCGGCCCTCGACCGGGTGGCTGAAAGGACAATGGGCTTCGCCGCCTCGACCTTCGGCGTCTTAGGCCGAATCGTCTCCGGAGTGGTCGGCGGTTTGATGTTCGTCATCGGATTGTTTTATTTTCTCGCCGACGGCCCGGACTTGCTCAATGCGGCGCGGGAACTGATTCCCGTCAATCAGGACTACCAACAAGAACTTTTGCACCGTTTCAACAAGGTGATTCGCGCCGTCGTCTTGGCGACCTTTGCCGCCGCGCTAGGGCAGGGGATCGCCACGGCGGCCGTGCTCTATTTCTTCGTGGGTCATTTTTTTCTGCTGAGCATCTTGTGCACGTTGACGGCGCTGATCCCGCTGATCGGTACCTGGCTGGTCTGGGCGCCGATCGCGATCTGGTTGGCGGCCGAAGGGCATTGGGGCAGCGCCATTTTTCTCTCGGCCTACGGCATCGTCGTCATCGGCACGCTGGACAACATCATTCGCACCTACGTGCTGCACAGCGACGCCAAACTCCACCCGCTTTTGGCATTTGTCAGTGTGCTCGGCGGACTGCAGGCCATGGGGTTGTGGGGCATTTTCGTCGGCCCCACCGTGGCCTCGTGTTTGCATGCCTTGGTGAAGATCTTTAACGCCGAACTCAAGGCGTTCTCCGAAGAAAAATTTGCCGCGATCAAACGAAAACCGGCCGAAGCAACGGTGCAAAGTCCTAATAAAGAATCGCTGGAATCGCCCGCGCCAAAACCAAAAAAACGCCGGCAGCGGCGTCGCAAAAAACAACCCCGCCCGCCATCCGGCGAACCACGCCAGCCGGTGTCCAAAAAGAACGGCGGCAAGAAATAACCACGATTGAGTTCACAACCTAATCTCGAGAGAGGACGACCATGCGAGCGAAGTCTCTGTTTGCGGTTTTAGCCGCTGTGGCCGTGTCATTGATTTGCACCGGACCGACTGCTGCCGCTGACAAGGCGGATGGTCCGCTGACGATTTATTTCATCGACGTGGAAGGGGGCGCGGCGACATTATTCATCACCCCAGCCGGTGAATCGCTGTTGATCGACTCCGGATATCCCGACAACAACGGCCGCGATCGCGACCGCATCCTCAAGGTCCTTCGCGAAGAAGCACACTTGAATCATTTGGATCACGCCGCCGTCACGCACTGGCATCTCGATCACTACGGCAATCACGCCGCGCTCGCCTCGGAAATCGAGATTAAGAATTTCTGGGACCGGGGCATTCCCGACACGCTGTCAGAGGACAAGAATTTCACCGAACGGATCGGCGCCTATCGCGCCGCCTCGCAGAATCAATCCCATAAACTCGCAGCAGGCAACCTTCTGCCGCTCAAGTCGGGCGACACGCCGCTGTCGATGCAGATCGTCACCGCCAGCCGAGAAGTGATTCCCAACGACGGCCCGCCGAACCCTTTCGCAAAAGACCACGCCCCCATGCCCCGCGATGAATCGGACAATGCCGCCAGTTTGAGTTTCCTGCTGACCTTCGGCGATTTCAAGTTCCTCTGCTGCGGCGACCTGACTTGGAACGTCGAAGCGAAACTAATGTCCCCCAACAATCCGATCGGCCAAGTCGATTTGTTTATGGTGACTCACCACGGATTGCCCTCGAGTAACAATCCCGTGCTCGTACACGCCGTCGATCCGATTGTGGCCGTGATGTGCAACGGTCCGGTCAAAGGGGGCCATCCGAACACACTCAAGACGTTGCGGGAGACGAAATCGCTCAAAGCACTCTATCAGTTGCATCGCAACATCAACGCCGCAGCCGAAGATCAATCGCCGGCGGAATTCATTGCCAACACCGGCGAGTCTTCCGACACTTGCCCCGGCACATTCGTCAAGGCAACGATCGCCCCGGACGGAAAAAGCTACACGGTGCAGATCGGCAAGGATGGCAAGCCGACGACCTATAAAACGCGGTGATGGGTCCTCTGGGTTTGTCCTACAGCTGGTTTCAAAACCCACTGACGCATCACGCACCACTTGTATGTCAGTTTCACGAACAGGCGCAACCGCGTTTTGAAACCGGTTCTAGGATACGCGTGCGATGTCCTACGAGGTTCGCAATCTAATCGCCGAAACATGGAGCGCTGCCGATGGCGCGCAGTCCGTGCCGGTGTGGAATCCATCGCTGGGAATCGAACTCACCCGCACGCCGCTGCAAGACGCGGGGGTCGTCGACCGCGCGGCTCAAGCCGCGGCAGCGGCGCTGCCGGCTTGGAGCAGAACGCCCCCACTGGAACGGGCCCGTCTGTTTTTTCGGTTCCACGAGTTGCTAAAGCGCGAATTCGACCAACTGGCGCAGCTCGTCTCGCTGGAGAATGGAAAAACGCTCGATGAGGCCCGCGGGGAAGTGCAGCGTGGAATGGAGGTCGTTGAATTCGCTTGCGGGGCGCCAGCTCTATTAATGGGGCAGTGCCTGGAGAATGTTGCCGGGCAATTGGACGGAAAGACGATTCGACAACCGGTCGGCGTCTGTGCGGGGATTTCACCCTTCAACTTTCCGCTGATGGTGCCCATGTGGATTTTCCCGTTGGCGCTGGTGTGCGGGAACACGTTTATCCTCAAACCGTCCGAACGCGTTCCGCTGGCTGCGCAGCGTCTGTCGGAACTGCTTCTGGAATCGGGTTTTCCGCCCGGCGTATTTAATCTCGTCCACGGCGGACGCGACGTGGTGCAGGCCTTAGCAACGCATCCGCTGATTGCCGCGGTCAGTTTTGTCGGCTCGTCGGACGTGGCCGGCGAAGTCTATCGGATGGCCACCTCGCACAACAAGCGCTGCCAAGCCGGTGGAGGAGCCAAGAACTTTACCGTTGTGCTTCCTGACGCCGATCCGCAATCTGTGGCCCGCGCGGTGATCGGCTCATCGTTCGGCTGCGCCGGACAGCGCTGCATGGCGAGTTCCGTGCTCGTGGGTGTCGGTCCCAGTGTTTCTGAGCACCTGGAATGTCTACATGAGTTGACGTCGGCGCTCAAAATCGGGCGGACCGATATTCCATCCGACGCGCAAATGGGACCGGTGGTCGGTCCGGAAGCCCGCGCGCGAATTGCGGCGGCCATTGATGGCGCCGAAACGGGCGGCGGGGTTGTGACTTTGGATGGCCGACAGAACCAAGTGCCAGATGCCCCCGACGGATTTTTCATAGGGCCGACAATTATCGAAAATGCGCCGCCGGATACCGATCTGTTGCAGCAGGAAGTCTTCGGGCCGGTTCTCGCGGTGCAGCGCGTCGATCAACTCGACGATGCGATTCGGCTCGCGAATCAAAGTGCTTTCGGCAACGGCGCCGTAATCTTCACGTCCAATGGGGGCGCCGCTCGCGAATTCGCCTCGCGCGTCAATTGTGGCATGGTCGGTATCAATGTCGGCGTCCCCGCGCCGACTGCGCTATTTCCCTTTAACGGCTGGCACGGCTCGTTTTTCGGCGACCTGCACATGCAAGGCAACGAGGGGATCCAGTTCTTCACGCAGCAAAAGGTGATCCTCAGCCGCTGGGAGGACTTCGCCCACAGAAACTTCGGCTGGTAACCCATGCCGGGCGGACACGCTCGCTGCCATTCAATCCACCAGCCGCACGCACACGATCTCAGAGTCGTTGCGGGCGTAGGCAAACTTGCCGGCATAGGCCGGATGTGCCCAGGTGCGGTCGATAATTTTCGTACGGGATTGTTCGTCATACCCCTCAGGGGTCAGTCGAGCGAGGATCAGTTCGCCGTCGGAGTTGAGCACAATCGCGCGATCGGTGTCTCCCAGCCAGACCAGATTCGCCTGTGGATTGCGGCCGCGGGGGGTCATGCGATGTTTGTCGTCGGCCCACATTTTTTCGCAGTTGCGGAACTCAAAGCAGACCAAACCGTGGTTCTTGTCCAGATTGTAGAGATAACCGTCCCGGTACATCGGCTGGCACATCAGGCCGCGTAGATACCGGTTCTCCTCCCACAACAGCGTCGCCTCGCCCGGCTCGTCGCCCAATTCGATCGCCTTGCCGCCGTGCCAATAGCTGGTCACGAAGACGATTCCGTCGCGAAAGATCGGCGTGGCAATCGAAACGTCGTGATCGACCGCGTAGGGAATCGACCATTGGATCTTTCCGTCCGCGGGCCGGATTCCCAGGACGTTTCTCGGAGACCAGGCGACCAGTTGATCGTAACCGTCACGAGAAATAATTATCGGCGTGCCGTACCCCGCCGGGTCGTCGCTAGTCCGCCAGATTTCCTCGCCCGTTTTGCGGTCCAGCGCGACGTAACAGCCCCCCTTGCCGCCGGGATGCAGGATCACCAGGTGCTTCCAAATCACCGGCGAACCGGATAGCCCCCACACGGGAATCCCGGCGTCATCGTTGCCTAAAAAATCGTGCGACCAGATGACCGCCCCATCACGCGCGTCCAGACAATGCGTATGCCCCATCGTGCCAAAGGTATAGACGCGGCCATCGAAGACCGTCGGCGTCGCCCGCGGGCCGTTGCCGTATTCCAGATTCCCGTAATCGACGGGGTACTCGTGTTTCCAAACTGTTTCCCCGCTGGCCGTGTCCAGGCACAGCACCCGCTCGACATCTTCGGGCTGCTCCGGCCGGTCCATGACGTACAGACGATTCCCCACAACGGAAATTCCGCCGTACCCGCCACCGATCGACCGTTTCCACCGCTCCGGCAAACCCCCCTCGGGCCAACGCTCGGGAAGTTCAGGCGCCTGCCAGGAACCATCGCTGCGCGGGCCACGCCACTGCGGCCAATCCTCGGCGATCGCCGCAGTCTGGGTGCAAAACACCGCGATGGCAGCGAGACAGGCAAATCGTAATAAATTCAACACGGCGGCCTCCATCAGACGCCCGACGGAATCGACCAGTGTCCGCCTTCGCGGTAGGTCCGCGTGAGCATCGCCTGCGCGTCGGCGTCACCGATCACCTTTTCGGCGGCCGGGTCAAACTCGACGGTCCGCCGCAGCCGGTTGGCGATGTTCGCCAAATGGCACAGTGCCGCCGAGCGGAAGCCGATTTCAATATCCGCATTGGGCCGCCGCGACGTTTTAATGGCGTCGATGAAATCCTGCTGGTGGTGCGTAATCTTCAGCGGAGCGGGGTTCTTCGCGACCGGTTTATCGATGCGACGGTTTTTCTCGTCCCAGACGAGCAGTTTGCCCCGCTTGCTGAGCAGCATCTTTCCGGCCGTGCCGTAATACTCCGCTCCACTGTCGGTGTTGGTGGGATAATTCGTATCCCAGATTCGCATTTCGAACGTCAGTTGCCGGCGGTTGCCAACGCTGCCGTCGCCGTCGTACTCGAAAACGGCCGTCTGCGTATCGGGGAACTGTTGATCGTCGTCGAAGTAATACTTGCCCCCCAACGACGCCACCCGCGAGGGATGCGTGTCGACCCCCAAACCCCACACGGCATAGTCGAGGTCGTGCACGCCATCGTTCCCCATGTCGCCCGTCCCAAAGTTGTACCACCAATGCCAGGTGTAGTGGGAACGGTTCTCCTGGTAGGGAACCATCTCGGCGGGGCCGATCCAGGTGTCATAATCCAGCGCGGCAGGCGGCTGACTCGGTTGGGCATGGCCGATGTTGGCGCGGCGCTGCACGTTCCAGGCCTTGGCAGCCAACACCTCGCCGATAATTCCCTCGCGCAGCATCTGTATCGCATTGGCCGCAAATGGATTGCTGCGGGTTTGCGTGCCGTGTTGCACGACTCTCTCGTTGCGGCGGGCCGCCTCGACCAGCAGTTGCCCTTCGCGAAAATTGTGAGCACACGGTTTCTCGACGTACACATGTTTACCGGCGTCGCAGGCCATAATCGCGGCCGGGGCATGCCAATGGTCGGGCGTGGCCACGATCACCGCGTCGACCGACTTATCGTCGAGGACCTTCCGCAGATCGCCGACGATGTTCGCGCTCTTCACGCCGAACGCATCGGCCGCCTTGCCCGCGCGCTCTTGATCGGGATCACAGACATAGGCGATTTCCACGCCGGGTTGGCTGAGGAAGCCTTCAGCAACACCCGGTCCACGCCCGCCGCAGCCGATCAGCCCGACCACGATTTTGTCGTTGACCCCCTTGGCCAAAACCGCCGGTGCTCCCGCGAGGGCAACGGTGGCAGCCGCTGAGGCTGCGGAAGCGGTTTTCAGAAAGTCGCGACGATCGGTCTCGGCCATGCTTCGGCTCCTGCGAGAGGGGTTGAGAAATCGCGAACGCAATTCGCAAACGGCACGCCACAATCGCGCACATCAATGTGCGGCACAAACCACTATGCAGAATACCGCCGCCGCAAAGCCGAATCAACCAGCAAGCGTGAAACCGCGCTGGCGAAAGCACGGCTCACAAGCCTGCAATCGTATTCACGTACAAGTAGTTTCAAAACCCTCCGGTGCGTTACGCAGACGCTTGGGTGCGAGTTTCTCGAACAAGCACAACCGGGTCTTGAAACTGGTTCTAAGCATTGCCGGCCAATTGCGGATGGTTGTCGACTTCACCCTGCGTCTGATCCACGAGTTGCGAAGCCGCATCGGCGGCCTGTTTCGCAGCGGTGAACTTGTCTTTGACGACTTGCACGGCCGCGGTTTTTTCGGTTACGGTCTTTTTGGCTGCGTCCAGAGCAGCAACCATTTCCGCAGCGGATTTTTCGGCGGCCGTCAGATCGGTCTTCGCCTTGGCGAGGGCCGCTTGGGTGTCTTCCAGAGACTTCTTTGCGGCGGCCATTTCGCCCGTTTTCTTTTCGATCACCACCTTGATCTGCGCGGCCAGCGCGGTGACGTCTTGATCGCCGCCTGATTTCTCAACCGTCTGCGCCGCCTTCTCCGCGGTTTCATTTAGAGACTTTAGCGTCGCGTCGAGCGTGGCGATCGTTTTGGTTGTGTTTGCCTCCTGCGTCGTCGCGGCGGCGATGGCGTCCTTGAATTGCTGCACGCGCGCGTTCGCATCCTGCAGATTTTTCTCGGCCGTGGCGACACCGGCATTCGCCTGCGCTAAGACCTCTTCGGCCGTCTTCAACTCGGCAGCAGCCGCATCGGCCGCACCGGCTAACTCTGCGTGCTCCGCCTTACGTTCCGCCAATACGCCGAGTTTTTTCGTAAACTCGATTTCGTTCTGCCAACGGGCGACGGCGGCTTGTGCGGCGGCCTCTTGTTGGGCGGCCGCGTCGGCAGCCTGTTGCGTCTTGGCTGCGTTCTCGACCGCCGGTTTCAACAGCGGCTCGACCGTGGCGAGTTGTTTCGTCGCTCCGTCCAACGCTGCCTTGGTGTCGGCCGCTTGCTTGTTGGCGGCGGCGAGCGTCTGTTTGGCCTTTTCGAGCACGGCCGCTTTCTCCGGCAGCGCCTTTTTCGCGGTCTCCAAGGCAGCGGAGTTCTTGTTCATCTGCTGGGCGATCTGCTCGACCGCCGCGGCGAGTTCCTTATCACCCGGGTTTTTCTCCGCCGCTTGTTGCGCTTTGGCCGCCGATTCCTTCAACAAAGGAACCAAGGGTTCCAGGGTCTCCACCGACTTGGCAACCGCTTGATGTTCGGCGGTGGCAGCATCGGCTGCCGCTTGCGCCGCTTTCGCCGCTTCAGCGGCCTGGTTATATTGCGCCTGTGTGTCGGCGACCGCCTTCTTGGCGGCTTCGACGTCGGCCGTCGCTTTCGCAGCTGCGGCCTGGGCAGCGGTGTTGGCGTCGGTTTGCTTTTTCAGCTCCCCCTGGGCGGCGGCCAGTTGCTGCTGTGCGGCGGCCAGCCGTTCGGCCAGCGTGGGGGGATTCATCGTCAAGTCGCCGATCGGATTTCCGTCGGCCGCGTTCCAGACGTGGATCGCACCGGTCCAGTCGCCGGCAATCACGCGGTCGGTTTCATCGCAATGCGTGCTCTGCAGCGCAATGTCGCCAAATGACGGATAGGCCACCAATTGTTTGCCCGCCTGGTCCCACAATTTGGCCGTGCGATCCCGCCCGCAGGAGACCAGCCGGCCGTCGCGAGTGAACTCGACCGACGCGACTCCTCCGCCATGGGCGCCCCACGTCTTGACGTTGCCGCCGTTCTCCATCTCCCACAGACGAATCCCCGTGTCCTCGCTGCACGACGCCAGAATATTGGAGTCGCTCCGCCACGAGAGATCGGTGATCGCCGCACTATGACCTCGCAGAGCCGCGTATTCCCGGGCGGTGTACGCCTCCCAGACAAACATGCCTCCGTTGCGGTCAGCCGTCGCCAGCAGTACGCCGTCGGGGCTGAACGCGACCGAATAAATCCAATCGGTGTGCTTTTTGAGTTCGTGCAACAGCGACCCGTCCGCTGTGGAATAGATCCGCACCACTCGCGCCGGTCCGCCTAAGGCGATCATGGTTTGGTCCGCACTGATATCGGCAGCCAACACGGCATCGAGTTCGTCGCCGACTTCGATCACCCGCTCGCCCGTCTTGATGTTCCAAACAATTGCCCGTCCGCTGGCTCCGCCGCGGCCTCCGGCAGCCAATAATAGATCGCCGGTGCGGCTGAACTTCAGGACATACGGCACCCCCTCGGGAAACGGCAGCGTGCCCAACAGCTCCAGCGTTTGCGTGTGATACAACAGCACCTGCTGTTGTCCGCTGACGGCGACCAGCGGAGCCCAGGGGCTGGTGGCCAGCGCGGTGACGGCGGTTGTCCGTTCGGTGTGCAGCACCGGCTGCAGATTCAAACGACCCGGCATCGGCGGGGGGCCTTCTGGTTTGCCGGTCGGTGCGCCCTTGAGCGACATGTCGAACTTGGGCTTTTTCGGCGCCAGCGCCTTGCTGCCGGCGTTCTCCAGCGCGCCGCCGTCGATCCACTTCTCGATCACCGCCAGCATCTCGGCGGGCATCTTCTCCGAATCGGGCGGCATCTTCGGTTCCGATTGGTGCGTGATCAGTTCGAACAGATAGCTGTCCGCAGCGCTACCCGGTTCAATCACCGCCCCCGATCCGCCCCCTTGCATCGCGCCGCTGAACGTCGTCAGGTCGAGATCGGCCGTCCGCTTGTCTGCGTTGTGGCACGAGCCGCATTTCTGACGAAAAATCGGCAGGACGTGATCGACGAAATTGACCTTCTTGGCGTCCTTGTCGGCCGGCTTCTTATCCTCGGCGCGGGCCGCCGTCGAGACCGCCGATACCAACAGCGATATCACCAGGGCCAAACGCATCAACTTCCGAAACGCCAAATCACGCGTGGGACTCACAGACATCATTTCAAAATCTCCGAATTACCAGCAATGGGGCCGGCACTCGATTAGTGATTGAACAAAAACTCGCGCGAATTCAACAACGCCCAGAACACGTCCTCGAGAACCTCCTGCTGGTTCTCTTCGGAAGTGAGCACCGATTCGAGCGCCGCTTTCTCCTTGTCCGTGGGATGCCGCGACAGACAGCGGATATAAAGTTCGTCGATGACCTGCTGTGGCGACTTTTGTTCGGCGAGCAGCCGCTCGACGACCTTGCCCTCCTTGATCTTACTGTTCACCGTATCGCCGTTGAGCAGGTGCAGCGCTTGCGACAGGTTCGGCTCCATTTTGACTTCACAAGCACAGACCGTGGCGCGGGAGGCGCGGCCGAACGTTTCCAGGAAATAGGTCGACGTGTTGCCGTCGGCAATCTGCACGGCGCGCGCCCCGCTGGGCAATCCGCGAAACTTGTTCTTGGTGTCGGTCACCTGCGTGACAGCATCCAACAACACCTCTGCACGAACACGGCGCAACAATGCGTGAGAGAAATTCCGATCGTCGGTTTCATTTGTCTCGTTTGTCTGCGTCGCCAACTGGTATGTGCGCGACGTACAAATGTCGCGGACCAGTTTCTTAAAGTCGTAGTTATACTCGGTGAACCGCGCGGCCAGCGCGTCGAGCAATTCCGGATTGACCGGCGGATTGCTGACCCGCACGTCGTCGACCTCGTTGATGATTCCCTTGCCGAAAAAGTGCGCCCAGACAATGTTCGCCAGGTTCGATGCGAAATAGGGGTTTTCGGCCGAGGCCAACCATTTGGCCATCACTTCGCGGCGATCCTTGCCGGCGACGTCGGGCACGGCTCCGCCGAGGAATTTGGGCGGCATAACGGCCCCGCTGACGGGGTGTTTGACCTCGCCGCCGCCACTGTTAAAGACGATGATCTCCCGCGGGTCCTCCCCTTGTTTGCGCCCGATTTGAGCAAAAAAGGCGGCAAACGAATAGTAATCGTCCATCGTCCAACGGTCGAAAGGGTGGTTATGGCACTGCGCGCATTGAATCCGCATGCCCATGAAGACCTGGGCGACGTTCTCCGAAACCTTGAGCGTTTCTGTTTCGGTTTGATAGTAATTCGTAGCCGCGTTTGAGAACGTTCCGCCGTTGGAAGCTAGCAGTTCCTGCACCATTTTGTCGGTCGGAACGTTGTTGGCGATTTTGTCCTGCAGCCAGTTGTAATAACGCAGCGTCGATTTGTAGCTCACGTCGCGGGTGGTGCGGATTTGCAGCAACTCCGCCCACTTCATGACCCACATCTCGACGAACTCCTTGCGATCGAGCAGTTCATCGACGAGACGCTCTCGCTTGTCGGGTGCCTGGTCCTGCATAAAGCGGCTGTAGTCGTCCACCGTGGGCAACACGCCGGCGATATCGAGGGACGCACGCCGCAAGAACTCTTCGTCACTGCACAACTCCGACGGCTGGATCCGCCGCTTCTTAAGTTTGTCGTAGATCAACTCGTCGATATAATTGTTCGCGGGCGTCTCGGTCCAGGCGAACTGCAGTCCCTTGGGCAGGACACTGAAA
>CALFYU010000151.1 GCA_937952455.1 uncultured Planctomycetaceae bacterium | reverse complement strand
CGGATCGCCGCCTGCAAGTTGCCCGCATCATGGTAAAAACTCGCGCGGGCCCTATCCCCCTCGCCCGAATCCGGGCGGTACTGCACGAGTTTTTTCAGAACGTCCTCGGCTTCTTTCTTTTGTCCCTGCCGGGATAGCAATCGGGCCAGATGGCTACGGGCCGTCACCTGTTCGGGATCGATTTTGACGGCATAGCGATAAGCACGGATCGCCCCCTCCGTATCGGACAGGATTTCGCAACACTTCGCCTTGATCACACAGAGCTCCACGATCTCTTTTTGGGCGCGCGCGAAATCCGGGTCGTCAGAGGTCGTTTCGTGCAGGTTTCCGATCAAGATGTCCAGGTCCTGATCCGCTTGCGGAAGATTCTCCGCCGAACTCGGTAACGAATCGATCAACAGCTCGACCCGCTTGCGCCGCAGGTCGTCCCGTTCGGGCAACTTGGTGAGCACGGCGCTGAGTTGGAAGTAAGCGTTCTGTTTTTGCCCTGGTGTTTCGGCGGTTTCGAGAGTCAGCAGTGCCATGCGCACGCGGGCATCGATGTCGTCGGGGTTGAAACGCAGATAGCCTTGCAAGTTTTTTGCGGCGAGCGCAAAACTTCCCTCCGCCTCGTATTTTTCTGCCCGCTCCAAAAACGTCGATGCCATCCGCCGCATCTGATATTCGTGCAGAGCGTATATGAACACCGGCGCAATAACGACGATCGCGGCCAACGTCAACAACAGCCGGTAGTTCCATCGACGTTGGAAATTCGGCGGCGGCTGAATCCGATCCGCATCGCCTTCCGGGCGAATCACCTCGCAGGCGTCGTCCCGTTCTGCAGGGACCATGACGCCGTCAGGCGTTTGAATGGGAAATTGTCCTTGATTCCGCATAAGTCATCGAACGTCGTTTGTTGAGCGTGTTGCTGAGAGGGACAAACCGTAGTCGTCAAAACGACTTGGGATCACTTCTACGGTCCACCTCGTCGTCACGGATGTGCCCCGAATCCGCACCGGTTTGGGAATCGATATGCCCCCACGACTGTCATTGAGTCTTACGAGTATTCAATGCCGTTTCGTGGGGTTTGGCGCAAATAGCGGTGTTGGGACAAATAGGATCGTTCCATCAGGAGTATCAAACGGCACCTAGGCGAAGTCAATAACAATGCCCGGAAACGGCCGCAATTCGATTCTCGCGAAAGCCGCATTTTCCAGGCAATCCAATCATGCGGCAATGTCGCCCGTGGGGAACATGTTGCGTTTTTGCAACAGGTTTCGGTGCGGGCCGTGAGAACCACCGATTTCGTCGCAGATGGTGTCAAAGGGCTATCGGTCGTTGTCGGCATCGAGGCAACCACCCAATTCGCTGGCCAATTGGCACATCGAGTTCCAAACGTCCCCGTCGGGTGCCAAGTCGTTTGCCGTCGATACTGCCAGGACGCCGTTGACGGCGTTCTGCGACGTTGTGGGGACGGCCAATGACCGTCGTGCCTCAAACCGAGTCAACCAGTTTGCCGAAGTGGGCAAGACGGTTGTCTGAGAATCAAGGTCCGCTAAGGCAGGGGCTTCAGTTCTGACCGCCTTGACGATTCCCAGGCCGGTTTCACCCAGCGGAACGCGGCGTGTTGCCTCGGCAAAAGCGTCGCGGACCTCCGCTGGCATATCGTGAGCGGCGCAAAAACCGAGTTGCGCCAACTCGTTCTCGTCGTATCGCCACAACCCTACCGCGCGGGCAGAGGTCACGTCCAAAATCATCCGCAGGGCCTCTTGCGGGGATTCTCCATTGGATAGGTCGCGCTGAAATGCGGCTAGGATATCCTTGATTTTAGCAGAGTCGTACATTTTACAGGGAGCGTGTGTCGACTGATTGATGCTGGGCGCCAATTCCGGGATCACCGCCGATTTTCGCAGCAAGTTGAACAGGGGGGTCAACAACATCCGTCCGAACTGCAGCAATTGTTGTCGACCATCAGCGGCAATTCGCCGTTTCCATTTTTGGTTTCGCTGGGATCGCGCAGCTCGTTGCGGCGACAATCAAACTCGCCGGCCTTTTCTAGGGGAATATCAACTTGTGGGGCGATGAGCGTGCATTGGTCGGCGTAGGGAGGACGTCCGTAGAGATGGTAGGTCTTATCGCATACCGCCATCCGCTGGCCGCGATAAAGCGTGTGTCCGTCATCGTCGACGACCATTTTCCAGGGGCCCTGGTAGATGACCGCCTGTTTGCGGTCGAGGCAGGGGCCGGCCTTTCCTTTGAAGGCGCGGAGGGTCAGGCTGCGGAATTCGATCCCCTCCACCACGCGCCAGGGAGACTGTTGGCGCTCGATGATTTCGATTCCGTAAAATCCGGCCTGTTCAAACGCCTCGAGGAATTCGTCCTCGCGAAACGCGCCGCTGAGGCAGCCGCTCCACAGTTCCGGATCCCGTTTCAGGTGCTCGGGTATGGTTTCGTCGCTGACGATGTCGCTGATCACGGCGCGGCCGCCGCGGCGGAGCACGCGGTGGATTTCAGAGAATAATTGACGCCGATCGTCATGGCGGACCAGATTCAGCACGCAGTTGGAAACGACCACGTCGATCGAATCGTCCGCGATCAAGGGCGCCGTCTCCCGCAAGTGTTGGGCGTGCTCCTGTGCCTGCAGCCAATCGCCGCTGCTATTGATGTTGTTGTCCTTGAGGTATTCTTCGAACAGGTCGAGGTTCAATTGCAGGTCTTGGATGCGGCCTTTGCGGAATTCGACGTTGTGATACCCCAGCGCCGCGCCGACTTGCTCGCGGTGGCGGCGGGCCAGGTCGAGCATGGTGTCGTTGCAGTCGACGCCGATCACGCGGCCTTGCGGACCGACGACTTGCGACGCGATGTAGCAGATTTTGCCGCCGCCCGATCCGAGATCCAGTACCGTTTCGCCCGGCTGGAGATGCCGCGATGGATCGCCGCACCCATAGTCCCGTTCGATGATCTCCCGCGGAATGACCTTCAGATAGGCGGCGTCGTAGTCGACGGCACAGCACAGTTGCGGCTGGGCGGCCTGCGCGGCCGTGCCGTACCGTTCGCGAACGGCTGCTTCGACGTTCAGAGGTGCTGGATTTCCTGTATCAGTAACGGCCTGCGACACGATTTTTAATCTCCAGATGCCATAGCGAATCAACTTCCGGTGGACGTTGAATTTGTTTTAGCGGACCCCCAGCGGCGATTCGGTGAGTCAGCTTACATTGTAACGGCGGGGAGCAATTGCTGCGATTGGCAATGAAAATCCGACCATTTTAAATCGTTGTTAGTGATCTTCTTCGGCTTTGCCTTGTTGGTAGAGCGCTTCCATTTCGTCGAGGGTGGCTTCGCGGATGTCGCGGCCGCGTTGGGCCAATTGTTCCTCGATGTATTGGAAGCGCGCGATGAACTTCTGGTTGCTTTTGCGGAGCGCTTGTTCGGGATCGATGTTCCAGCGGCGCGCGATGTTGGCCACGACGAACAGCAGGTCGCCCAGTTCATTTTCAATGCGGGCCTGCTGGGCGGGGTCAGCGATCGGTTCATCGGTTTCAATTGTCCCCGCGACCGAAGCAGGGACGTCGGGCACAACCCCGTCGTCGAACAATTCCGCCGCGAGTTCGGCAATTTCTTCCCTCAATTTGTCAAACAACATCTCCCGCCGCGGCCAGTCGAAACCGGCCTTGGCGGCTTTGCTGGAGATTTTTTTGGCGTGAGCCAGCGCGGGGAGTGCGGCGGGGATGCCGGACAATCGTGAAGGGCGTTGTTTTTCGGAGGCCTTTGTTCGCTCCCAATGCCGGCGGACGTCCTCGGGGGTTTCCGCATGGGCATCGCCGAACACGTGGGGATGGCGGCGAATCAGTTTTTGCGTGAGGCGTTCGATTACGGGAATCAGGTCGAAGCGGTGCTCATCGGCGGCAATTTGCGCATCGAGGACGACTTGCAACAACACGTCGCCGAGTTCTTCAATGATCGACTCATCATCACCGGCATCGATCGCTTCGAGCAACTCGTACGTTTCTTCCAACGTATAGGGCTTGATCGACTGCAGCGTCTGTTCACGGTCCCAGGGGCAGCCGTCTGGCCCTCGCAATTGAGCGACGACGTCCACAAGTTGTCCGAAAGCGTCGCGGACTTTCTCCGGATCGGGAGGTGTGCCCATTGCGGAAGACTTTTCAGAAGATTGGCCATCGTCCAGCATTTTCGGTTCACTGCCTTCTCGAAGAATTTCGCGGGTGACGTCAAACGTCATTACTAGGCGGTACCGCGGGGATTGTAAAGTTCATTGCCAATGCCCTTTCGCAATCGACGGGAACGCGGATATGATGTGCGTGTGGTTGGCCGTTGGACTTGACGTACTATTTCCCTTCGACTCCCGGAGCGTGGTTGTGGCGAGCTTCCGCCGTATCGAGTATTTGCACTGCATCGGAATATTCTCGGTCGTTGCTGTAGGCGTTGTGATTTCGTGCAACGCGATTCGAGCGGGCGGTCCCGGCGAGGACGACAAACAGCGTGCGAAGTTGCTCAAAACGTTCAATAGCGAATTTGTGCACATCACGCCGGGAAAGGGTAAGTTTCCCGCTGCTTTTGACATGGGGAGTACTGGCGGCGAGGCGTCGGAACGTCCGGTACACCGGGTGACGCTTGAGCACGATTTCTGGATGGCGAAATATGAGGTGCCGCAGGATCTCTATCAGGCGGTGATGGGGGAGAATCCAAGTCGATGGAAGGGACCCCGGAATTCTGTCGAGATGGTGGATCTCAAGCAGGCGGTGGATTTCTGCCGCCGGGCGACTCGGTTGATGCGTCAGGCAAAGCTGCTGAAACCGGACGAGGAGATTCGGCTACCCAGCGAAGCGGAATGGGAATACTGCTGCCGGGCAGGGACGACGACCGTCTATAGTTTCGGCGACACGGCGACGCGCGACGGCGACACGGGCAATCAAGCGTCGCTGCTCAACGAATACGCCTGGCACACGGGAAACGCCGCGGGGAATGATCCTCCCGTGGGGGCGCTGAAACCCAACCCGTGGGGCTTGTACGATATGCATGGGTATCTGTGGGAGCTGGTGAGCGACAGTTGGAGCGACGACTACACCGGTGCCCCGCAGGACGGCAAAAGCCGCGCACCCGCACAAGCATTAAGAGAGGACGGGCAGATTGTGATGCGGGGTGGGTCCTGGAAGGATCGTTACGATCAGCTTCGCAGCGCCACCCGCAAGCGGGGGGCAAACAGTCTCAAAGATGACGCGGTCGGCTTTCGATGTGTGAAAGCCCGCGTCAACCCCTGAAAAGCTGCAAGAAATCGATATTATGAATATTCGAAATTTGTGGCCATTTTGACGTTACATTCCGGCGCAAGTTGTTTACGCTTGCCTGTTAATGGAGATATCAGATCCTCCAGATTAGAATGCGATGTACGGTGGACGCGGGACGGGCCACTCTCGGTCACCTGGGCCAACGTACATCAACGGTTCGCGAGGTTTTCTCAATGCCCCCGTTTTTTGACGGGACGTTGTTGATCGACGAGAAGAATTATCGACGCGAATTATCGACGCGTAAGAGTAGGGTGACCGCGGGTCTTGCCGACAATGCCCCGCGGTTGCCGTAAAGTTCACCAGGATGCAGTTATGAATTCGGAACAGTCCACGTCCAACCGCGAACCCGTTACTGAGCAGTCCCCGGCGATTGAGTCGCATTCGACTGAGGAAAAGCAAACCGCCGATGAAAATGTTGAGTCCGCGCCCGCGCCGGAAGTTGAGGATGCGGAGCAGGCGCATTCGGATTCGGCACCCGCTGCAGCGGTGCCGACTGCCGATGCCGCGACGGACGAACAGAGTGAGACGCAGTCTGCGGGCAGGGCGACGAACGGTACCGACGGCGCGCCCTCCGGTGATGCTGCGGGTGCTGAGGATGTCCCCGAGCCCGCCGCCGAACCGCAGCCGCCCGCCGCAGCGCCGACGTCGGATACGTCCGCCGAATTGCCCCCCAGCCGACCGCGCGTGAAGCTGAATCCGACATTCGACCCCTCCCAGGCGGTAGCGATTCCGAGCCCGTCATTGGCCGGTTCCCGTCCGTCGCCGCCGCCCAGCGATGCGACACCGACAGAGGACGAGACCGCGGCGATGGCGGAAGCCGAAGCGGCGCAGTCCGCTCCGGCAGCCCCGCGAACGCCGTCACAGCCTGTGGCGATTCCACCGGCCAACGAAGAGTTGGACGCGGACGTTGAAGCGGAATTGGCAGCCGCCATGTCGGGCGAGCAAGCCGCCGCGACGCCGTCTGCCGAAATCGCCGCCGGCGAATCGGCCGAACCGGTGACCGAAGAGGACATCGAATCGGGGACGAAACTCAAAGGCCGCGTGCAGTCCATCCAAAAGGAAAGCATTCTCTTGGATGTCGGGCTGCGTTCGTCGGCGATGGTGGCGCTGCGGCAGTTCGAGGGGCGCAAGCAGCCGCAGTTAGGGCAGGAACTGGAAATCGTCGTCGACCGCTTTGATGCCGACGACGGCTTGTTGCTGGCGAGTCTGCCGCGCGCGGCGCGGTCAGCGGGGAATTGGGACGAGGTGTCGGTGGGGCAAGTTGTGGAATGCCTCGTCAAAAAGTCGAACAAAGGGGGGTTGGAGGTCACCGTCAGCAATCTGCGCGGTTTCATGCCGGCCAGCCAGGTCGATTTGGGATTCGTCTCCAGCCTCGATGAATTCGTCGGTCAAAAACTGACGGCGAAGGTGATCGAGGTCAAACCGGAAAAACGCAACCTGGTCGTCAGCCGCCGCGCCATTATGCAGGATGAGCGCGAGGAGATCGCGCAGGACCTGTGGCAAAATTTAGAAGTCGGGCAGACGCACACCGGGACCGTCAAGACGGTCAAGGAATACGGCGCGTTTGTCGATATCGGCGGCATCGACGGGTTGTTGCACGTGGCTGAGATCAGTTGGACGCGGGTCAATCATCCTCGCGACCTTCTCAAGGTCGGCCAGGAACTCGACGTGCAGGTGATCGGCGTCGATCCGGATAAGAAGAAGGTCAGCCTGAGCCTGAAGCAACTCAAGGCAAACCCCTGGGACGACTGCGTCGCGCGGTATCCCGTGGAATCGGTGGTCCGCGGCAAGGTGTCGAATATCACGAACTTCGGCGCCTTCGTGGAGATTGAGGAGGGGGTCGAGGGGTTGATTCATATCAGTGAAATCGATTACCGCCGGATCAATAAGGTCACCGACGTCCTCTCCGAGGGCCAGGAGGTCGAGGCGAAGGTCGTTTCGATTGATGCCGATCGCAAGCGGATCGGGCTTTCACTGAAAGCCCTCAAAGCCAAGCCGGAGCCGGTGCAAAAGCCGAAAGACGAAGACCTGGCGCCCGGCGGCGGGGAGGCTTACCAGAGAAAACGCAAGGGGCCGCTCAAGGGGGGGACCGGCAGCAGCAGCGGGCCGTTGTTTGGTTAATCGGTCACAGGCGGCCACCGTAAACAGTCGCAAGCGAAGACGATGATCAAGAATTCTACCGATCGCGTATCGGCCCCGTCACTGACGTTTTGGCTGTACGCGATTTTTTTTGCCTCCGGAATCAGCGGGTTGATGTACGAGGTCGTGTGGGTGCGGATGCTCACGCGAATCCTGGGAAGCACGTCATACGCGACCTCGACCGTGCTGGCGGTGTTCATGGCGGGCCTGGGGCTGGGCAGCTTCCTTTGCGGACGATTCATCGATCGCGTCAGGCGCCCGCTGATTTGGTATGCGGCCTTGGAAATCGGCATCGGTCTGACGGCTTTGATTTCGCTGTTGTTGCCCGACCGATTGGTGCCGCTTTATCGCTGGATTTATGAGACGGCCGGTGATTCGCGGCCAATGCTCACTGCTGGGCAGGTGCTCGTCGCCACCGTGATGTTGTTGGTGCCCACGTCGCTCATGGGGGCCACGCTGCCGGTGTTATGCGCTTACGGGGCGCGGCGATCGGTCAATTTTGCCCGCTGCGCCGGGACGCTGTACGCCGCCAACACCCTGGGCGCGGTCGTCGGTGTCTTGGCTTCGGGGTTTATTTTGCTCGGTGCGGTGGGGGAAACCAATACGATCATCGCCGGGGCGCTCGTCAATGCTGCGATTGCCGGCGTGGCGTTTCGGATGGCACGCGGGGACAGCATCAGCGCGGCGACGCCGGAATCGAAGCCTGTCACCCACGAAGCGGCCCGTCCGGCCACTCGCGTGCTCTCGCCGTGGCGGCGGCGACTGGTGGTGTTCGCATTTTTTGGCAGCGGATTCGTCGCGCTGGCCAATGAGGTGTTGTGGGGGCGGATGCTGGTGCTTTGCCAGGGGACTTCGATCTATGCCTTCAGCTCGATGCTCGCCGTGGTGTTGTTAGGGATCGGGGCGGGAAGTTGGGTGGCGGGCCGCTATGTCGATCGCTGGTCCGTGTCGCTGATGCCGCTCGCCCGCGTGCAGTTGGGAATTGGACTGGCCGGGCTGGCCTCGCTGTATCTTTTCGGTGGAATCGCCCACGTGCCGCAACCGTCGCTGCAATCCGGAACGCATCTGCATTGGTTGATCATTACGCCGCTTGTCCTGCTGGGACCGATGGCGCTCTTGTGGGGGGCGACATTTCCCGTGGCAGTGCGGTGTTACGCGGGAAGTGCCGAGCGCGCGGGGCGCGATGTTTCGGTGCTGTACGTGTTTAACACGCTGGGGAGCATTCTGGGGGCTTCCGCGGCCGGATTTTGGCTGATCGGCCGCTTCGGCGTGAGCTACTCCGCCACGGGACTGGCGGTGGCTGCCGCACTGTTGGGGGTGATCTTGATGGTCGCACAACCGAAGCCGCGGGGAGTGCTCGCCATGGATCAAGTGCTGATATTGATCTGCGCCACTGCCTGGCTGGGCGTCGGGGACCCTTATTTTCGCATCATCAACAACCGTGCGCAGCAGTGGTTTCAAGGCAAGGCCGCGCACATCTACAAACACATTGAAGAGTCCGGAGGAACGACGACCGCTTTTGGACTGGGCGATGCGCTGAGTGTTACGAACCGGCAGCTAAACCTTTACCGCGGGCTGTGGGTCAACGGCGAGAGTATGACGGTGCTCTGCACCGAAGCCAAGTTGATGGCCTATCTTCCGCTGGCGCTCGTCGAGAATCCCCGCGATGTGCTGGTGATCTGTTTTGGTATGGGGACGACCGTCCGTTCGGCAAGCTACGATGCAAAATTGGACATCACGGCGGTGGAACTGCTCCCGGGCGTGGTGGAGTGCGTCAAGTATTTTCATCCCGATGCGCAGAAAATGATGGCGCGGCCGAATGTACACGTCGAGATCGACGACGGCCGCAACTATTTGCTGATGCACGATAAGAAATACGACGTGATCACCATCGACCCCGCACCCCCGTTGTACAGTGCGGGGACGGTCAATTTGTACACACGCGAGTTCTTCGAGCTCGTGCGCGCGCGGCTCAAACCGGGGGGCATGTTCTGCCTGTGGATTCCGCCGGCCAATGAAGGCGAAAGCGAAATGGTGGTTCGTACGTTCCTGGACGTATTCCCACATGCCGACTTTTGGACCGGCCCGCGGTTCAAAGGGCTGTTTTGCTTGGGCAGCGAAACTCCGATCACGGACGTGGAACAGAAGATTTATCGGGCTTATGAAAACCTGAATATGCGCTCCGATTTGATCGAATGGGAACTCACCTGCGGGCGTCCCGAGCAACTTCTGGAGGCATTCGTGGCCCACGGCGACGAGGTTCGCAAACTCTACGCCGACGTCCCGGCTGTGACCGACGATCGCCCGTACACCGAATTCCCCTTATGGCGGGCGATCGGAAATCCCCACCCCGCTGAACTCACCGGCGACCGCCTGCGGCAGCGATTGCAGCAGGTTCGTTCTCAAAAAGCCACGGATTAACACGTATGGAACACGGATAATTGTCTTCATTTCGAACACAAACAAACTCATAGTTTGTTCGTCTTTTTCGAATTTCGGTCGAACGCGCTTCTTTGCCATCTATCCGTGTCTGATCCGTGTTAATCCGTGGCCGAAATTTTTGAATTTTTACGCATTCGAATTCGCCCCCAGTGGAGTTAACCGACGTGGAATCGCTACTTGACCGGTTTTTGCGGTATGTGCGGATTGATACTCAGTCGGATGAGACGAGTGCCAGTTCGCCGAGCACAACCAAACAGCTCACGTTGTCGCGGATGTTAGCGGCGGAGTGCACGGAATTGGGATTGGCCGACGTTTCGTGCGACGAATTCGGCAACGTGATGGCCACGGTTCCCTCGACGGTCGATCATGATGCGCCGATGATTGTCTGGGTGGCGCATGTCGACACGTCTCCGGAATATACGGCGGAGAACGTTACTCCGGTCGTGCACGAAAATTATTCGGGCGGCGACATCGTCCTGCCGGGGGATCTGACTCAAGTGATTCGGGTGGACGAGAATCCGGTTTTGCGTGAGTTGCTCGGCACGACGATCATCACGACCGACGGCACGACGCTGTTGGGAGCGGACGATAAAGCCGGAGTGGCCGTGATCATGACGGCGGCGGCGTGGCTGATCGGCGATGCGACCTTGCCGCGGGGGCCGGTGCGGATTTGTTTTACCTGCGACGAAGAAATCGGGCGGGGGACGGAGAACCTGGACCTCAAAAAGCTGGGGGGCGTGTGTGGATATACACTCGATGGAGAAGGGCGGGGGATGATCGACAACGAGACCTTCTCGGCCGATCAGGCGGTGATCACTGTTACCGGCGTGAACACACATCCCTCGAAAGGGAAGGGGGTGATGGTCAATGCGATCCGCATCCTGAGCCGCTTCATCGCCGCTTTGCCGACCGACCGGCTGAGCCCGGAAACAACCGACGGCCGTGACGGGTTTTTGCACCCGTATGTGTTTGAAGGGGGCGTGGCGAAATCGGCGGCGCGGATCATTCTGCGGGATTTCGACACGGCGAAGTTAACGGAGTATGCGGCCTTGCTGGAGGAGATCGCCGAGCCGCTCCGCCAGGAGTTCCCGGCGGCGAAGATCGACGTCAAGATTTCGCGGCAGTATCGCAATATGGGAGACGGGCTGAAACACGAACCGCGGGCGGTCGCCAAAGCGGTGGAGGCGATGCGGGCAGTAGGGATCGAACCGCAACTGAGCATCATCCGCGGCGGCACAGACGGTTCGCTCTTGACCGAACAGGGACTGCCGACGCCAAACCTCTCCACGGGCCAACACAACCCGCACTCGCCGCGGGAATGGGCAAGTCTGGACGAGATGGAAACGGCGGCAGATGTATTGATCAAGTTGGCGGAGGCTTGGAGCACGGAGCGGGTTTGAGCGTCCTTAAGTGTTGTGCGCGGGTCTTCCGACCCCGCACGTGCGATGACCGCAGGTCGCCCGCCGTACACGGCTCAATCAATCCTCCGCAATCACCTCCACGCCTGACAGGATCGACTTGTCTGAGCCTTGGGCGTCTAGGCTAATCGTCAATGTTTCAGCGATGGGGATGCCGTGGAATTCGCGGATGATTGATCGTTGCGGTCCTTGGGCTGCAGCGGCGACATCGAAGTCCTTTAGTACGGTCGTCCCTTGCAGGGCGACGTCGAATGTCCGCTCTCCGGGCTGCCGGTTGTGGTCAGGTTCGGTGAAGAACAGCCGCACGGTGTAAGGCCGTTCTTTGATATCCGTCGGTGTACTTTCCCGGCCTTCGATATCGAAGACCAGTCGCGGGCAGGCGGTTTTGCTCCGGTCGCGGGCGACGGCGGTGTGGCTGCCGGAACCGTCAATCAATAGCGCGATCGCCTGTCCCGGCTTCCAATCTGGGCGGTCGACGATCTCCTGCAATAGCGCTTTCAAGTCACTCGTGCGCTGGTCCTCCCCGGCGTCTCCCTCGTTGAGCCACGGCTTGGGCTTCCAATTCACGGACGTCTTGGTGCGCTTGCGGGACGAGAGGTTATCGGTTGTTGCCTCGAACGCAGCGGCATCGCTGGTCGCCTCGGCGGTAATCGTCAGGTCGGCGGGCGCGTTTGATGGCTCATCAACCTGGAATTGAACGTAGGCGAATGTGATCTTGGCTCCCTGAGGAATTGGCACGTCCTGAAACCGCAGGCCGACCGTTTGAACGGAGCTGTCCTCGACCAGTTCCAAATCGCTGCTGCCCAGAGAGACGTTGCCGTTGGAGGCCTCTTCGGCATCGTCGCCGTCGTCTTTGATAGCGACTTCGAGTCCGGCCTGTCCGTCACTTTTGGGAGCGAGGTGCAACACGATGTTGTGTGCGCCGGAAATTCCCGACGCGGCGACCCACGGCTGTTCGCCGTCGATGCGGGAGGCGTGATGCCGGAAGTACTCGATATCCCCGTCGACACTTAGGTCGATATTTGGTGACGGTCCGCCCACGCTGGGGAATTCCATCCACAACGTGCCATTGTTCGCGCGGCGGTCGCCGGGAGCGCCGAAATTGATGCCGACTTGTTTCACGCGGCCGCCGTCGTAGGCGAAGTCGTTGTGCGTCCAGATTTCGAGGCTGGGCATGTGCACCATCGCCAGCGACGTTTGGTTCTGGAATGAACAGCGGCAGGTGCGGGTGTAATCCGGTGCGTTGAGTACGCCGCCGGCGGCGATCAGGTTGGACGTGCAGCCCGACTTAAATCCGCCGAAGTGTCCCGTGCCGCCGTCACCGGAGAGATCAAAAAACGCCGCCGCTGACGAACGGAATGTGATCAGGTTTTCGCTGGCGATCGGGTAATTGCAGCCCTTGGTCGAGACGAATGACCACTCGGCCTTTTCGCCGGTGAGCGGATCGACGCGGTACCGCACGTCGCCCGTGAGCAGGTCGTACATTTTGCCGCCGGCGATGATGTCGTCGCCGTGCAAAATGGGCGGCGTGGAATAACTCAATTGTTTGTCCCAAATGATATCGCCGGTTTTTGCCCGGTAGGCGATCATGCGTTCTCCGTCCTCAGAGCGGACCGTGTCGCTGGAGGGGCGGGTCGATTGCAGCAGGATGCCGTGTTCCTGTGAGCAACTGAGCCAAGTGCCGAATACGTTTTCATTGGTCTGCCAAAGCGGCTCGCCGGTTTTCAGGTCGTAGGCGGTCAGGGTGTAGGTTTCCGGTTTGGCCTGCCCGCGGCGCTTGAGCTTGTCTTCGAGGTTGGGAGGCAGTTTGTCGAGACAATAGAGGACGCCGTCCATGGCCGTGATGGCGTTGTGCAGCAGTCCGTGTTTGGCCGCGATCTGCCAGCGGACCTTGCCCGTTTGCCGGTCCATGACGACCAGTCCAGCGCTGGCCGATTTGTCGTAGTCGGTGAACCGCCATTTGCTGCGGCGCTGGTCGCTTTCGTCGTGTGGCATGCCCAGTTTCTGCGAGAAATTGGCGAATCCGGCTCCGGCGATTAGGGCATCGTCGGCGACGCCCAAATAACCCCACTCTTCGGGAGCCTTGCCGTCGGCATCTTTGGGAACGGGGATTTTGGCCACGGTCGACCCGTCGCGGGTGTCCAAAACGCGGATGACTTTGCCCTCAATGACGTAGACCTTGTCCTCGGTAGAGATAAAGTTCGTGCCCCGCGCGTTGGCGCCGGGGATGTGCACCTGGTTGTATTCGATGCTCAGCGGGGTGTTTTGGTAAGTCTGATCGAAAAACGTGCCGTAGGTATTGAGGTTTTTCAGATGCGTCTTCCATAGCACCCGTCCGGTATAGACGTCGCGGGCGCTGAGGCTGTCCATGCCCTGAATAAACAACCGTCCGCCGATCACCTGTTCGGGCGGGCCGTGACCGTGGCGGGGGAGCACGTCCATGTTGGAACTGCCGCCGAACCACAGGATTCCCAGCGGCAATTTCACGAGTTCGTCGTCGGACTTGATCGTGTTGCGGATGTTGCCGTATTGGTGCGTCCAATCTCCCGCTCCGGGCAAGGCCCCTTTGCGGGTGACAATGCTGATGTCCCCCATCCTTCCGTGATGGACGTTTTTGAGCCCGGCCTGTTCGATCAATTCTCCGTTCGCGGCGAAGTCTCCTACAAACAGCACTCGGCCGCCGTAGGGCCGCAGGCTTTCAAAGACCGTCTTCAACGTGTCGGGATCGTTGACGCGAATGCCGAACGTGAACGACGAAAAATAGGGAGGCAAATTGAACGAGTCGACTTCGCCCACATGCAGTGTGATGCGGCGGCCGTAAAGCCCCGCGTCGTCCAGCCGCCGCCGCATTTTTTTGATCGTCTGCGCATCGGGACTCAGCCCGATGATGTGGAAGTCGGTCTGGCGGGCAAGTGATTCCAGGAAATCGTTATCCTGTACGCCGTACATGACGGCATATCCGCCGAGGTCTCCGGCACCGTGCAGCGTTTCTTCGACGAACTTTTCTGTTTGGGGGTCGAGTTTCTTTTGTGCAGGTTCATCCTTAATGACCGGCGGCGCAGCGACGTTGTCAGCTCCGAATGCGAGGATCTTTCCATCGAGCGTCACAGCGAACAATCGGTCGTCGGCAGCGATCAGGCGTTTGACGTCACCGTCGACCGGGATGGTGGCGACGATCTGTTGCGGTTGGCCGTCTTGGGCCAATTGGATCACCGTGATTGCATCCTTGCCAGCGGCGTAGAGGCGATTCCCGGCGCGGATCAGATCGCCGTTGGCATCGACTGCGATTTCCCAGGCGGTTTCACCCGGCGCATCGAGCGGGCGTTTGATCACTGAGTCGCCGGAGTAGTAATAGCCGTCGTCGGAAAGAACCGGCTGTTTGCCTTTGCTACGCCCCAGGGCGTCGCCGGTCTTGAGGTCAAACCGCGTATATTCGTCGGCGCGCTCGTGTCCGAAAAACAGTTCGTCATTGGCAAACGCCCACGATCCGCCGGACTTGCCGTACTTGGCGAGGTGGAAGTACTCGAAACGTCCCGTGGCGCGATCAAAGACGGCCGGGATCGATCGCCCGCCGGGGATGATCAGTTTGTCTTCGGTGGCGACAAGACAACCTTGCGGGGCGACGCCGGCAAACGCGGGGTAGTTGTGCGGCTGCTGCAGGTAGTCCGCACCGGTGCCGTCATTGACCCATTGAATGTCGCCGGTTTCGGCGTCGAGGGCATAGATGAACGTTCCCATAAAGGGCCAGATGCTGGCGGCGAAATAGACGGTTCCGTCACGCAATACCGGTGCGCCGCGGGCGGGCCAGGTTGAGATTAAGCGTTCATTGCCCAGAATGCGTCGATCGGAGGGCCCGCCGCGAAACTTCCAGATCTCTGCGCCCGTTTCGGCGTTCACACAATACAGAAAGCCGTCGTCGCTGACAAAGTAGACCTTGCCGTCTTGTGCCGCCGGGGGAAATCTAACTGGACCGTCGACATAGGCCCGCCATTTTTCCGCCCCGGTCTTGGTGTCGAACGCCACGACCTTGTCGCTGTCATTGAATCCGACGAATAGCGTGTTGCCGAGCACGATCGGTTCGAACACGCGGTCGTATTTCATCAGGTCTTGATTGAGAGGATCGTCCCAGACGGTCACGCGCGGCGCGTATTGTCGTGCCCATTGCAGGTGCAGTTCCGCCGGCAATTCGTGCGGCGAGGTCGCGGTGCGACCGGCGTCGTAACGAAACGTCGGCCAGTCGCCGGCGGCCAGCTTCTGCGGAGCGGCGACGGATGTTACGGCGATGATTGCGAGCATCGCGGGGAGGGACAGTCGAAATTTCATGAACGGGAATCCTTCTCTCAGCGGCCAGCGGGACCGGGAGTGGTGCGAAACGGCTTGTCCGTACGATTATCGTCGCTGAGGCGCGTGGCCGCAACGGGCAGATAAGGAGTTTTCGTACCGACAGAGGGGAATTGCGAGCGGCGCGGCCACCTACCAACGGACGGGGCGCTAGGCGCATCATGTCGCATCCCCGCTCGTGGGCGCAGCGTGACATCTGGCGAATTGGGGGCCGGGACGCC
>CALFYU010000150.1 GCA_937952455.1 uncultured Planctomycetaceae bacterium | reverse complement strand
CTTTCGAATATGTGACCAAGGCGCTGATCGACGAAGAACTCCACTTCGCCGTCGAACGCGCGCTGGGACAGCGCAGAATTTTAGCCGAAAACAAAAGCCTCAAAGCGCAACTTGACCAGCGTTTCGGATTGGGAAGCATCATCGGGCAAGACTATAAGATGCTGAAGATGTTCGACCTTCTGGAAAGCGTGGCCGACACGCGGACCACGGTGTTGATCCTCGGCGAGAGCGGGACCGGGAAAACGATGACCGCGCGGGCGATTCATCAACTCAGTTCCCGCGCCGACCGCCCGTTTGTGGAGGTCGCTTGCGGAGCATTGCCTGATTCGCTGTTGGAGAGCGAACTGTTTGGACACAAAGCGGGTTCATTCACCGGTGCGAATCAGGACAAGATCGGCAAGTTCCTGCAGGCGGACGGCGGGACCCTCTTCCTCGACGAAATCGCCACCGCCTCGCCCAGTCTGCAGGTCAAGCTGCTCCGCGTCTTGCAAGACCGCGAGTTCGAGCCGGTCGGCGGCACGGAAACACACAAAGTCGACGTCCGCTTGATTCTGGCGACGAATTCCAACCTTGAGGAACTGGTGGCCGAGGGTAAGTTCCGGCAGGATTTGTTTTATCGCATCAACGTCATCACGCTCACGCAACCGGCATTGCGGGAACGCATCGGTGACATTCCGTTGCTGGTCGAACACTTCCTCGGGGAATTCAACGCCCAGACCGGCAAACACGTGGAACGCTTCAGCGAAGACGCGCTGAACGTGCTGCAGCAATACGATTGGCCGGGCAACGTCCGCGAACTTATCAACATCGTCGAACGGGCGGTCGTCTTGGCCAAGGGACCGGTGGTCGGCGTCGACGATCTGCCCGAAAGCGTCAGCCAGGCGTCGCGACTGCCGGGCAATATTCAGGCACGGATGTCGGCCGCGAATTTGAAGTCCGCTCTGGCCGCACCGGAACGCGAAATCATTATCGAAGCACTGGAGCGCAACGGCTGGAATCGCCAAAACACGGCCAAGCTGTTGGGCATCAATCGCACGACGCTCTATAAGAAAATGAAGAAATACGGCATCGAATTCGAATCGCAAATGATGGGCTCGTAGTGCATTTGCACGCACAAACGGTCATTCAATCGAACTCCTTCCCTGTTTGAAGCTCCCAGCTTCAACGCGACTGTTGAGCGGCACCCGAAAAGGCCGGTCCGTTGCCCCCTTGCGACGGACCGGCCTTTCTGTGTTGCGCGCCGGTTGAGGAAAGCGGGATTTTGAGGTAGGGCAGGCTCCCGCCTGCCGCTATTCAATCGGGACGCACAACTTTGCCACGGCAGGCGGGAGCCTGCCCTGCTCTAACTCACCCGCGCGAAAATCGGAACGGTTCGCCGGAAATCTGATATCCGGGGCGCATGGCCACATTCATCAATCGGCCCAGGGCCACGCACAGGAATAATAAACTCGACCCCCCATAGCGGGCCAGCGGCAACGTCAGGCCGGTGATCGGCATCAGTCCCACGACCATGCCGGTATTGATCACAGTTTGCGCCGCCAGCAGGGCCACGATCCCCACTGCGATCAAACGGCCAAACGGTTCCCGCGTCGAGGCCGCCACCGCCAAACCGCGGGCGAATAGAAACAGGTACAACAACAGCATCAGCGCACAGCCCCACAATCCCCAGCGTTCACCGATCATGCAGAAGATGAAGTCGGTGCGGGCAGCGGGCAGATGGTAGGCGTGCGGGTCGTCGACCGCCATACCGGTCGTTTCACTCCCCCAGACCCCTCCCAGGGCGATCACCTGTTTCGATTGATGCAGGTGATAGCCGTCCCCCGCGGGAGCGCGGCCTGCGTCTTGTTGTACGAATAGCGTCACAATTCGTGATTTCTGTTCGGCGCTCATTCCCAACCACAGCAGCGGCAATACGGCGATCCCCAGGCCGACAATCAATGCCAAATGTCGCGTCCGCGCCCCGGCGGCGAAGAGCATGGCGAACAGCACCGGCAAAAACAGCATCGCCGTTCCCAGGTCCGGTTCGCGAAGAATCAGCGCCAGCGGAATCAGGGAGAGCGAAAACGGTACCAGCAGCCCGGTCAGGTTTCGATAGTTGGCGCGATACATCAAATAGCGGGCCAGCGCCAGGATGTAGGCCAGTTTGGCCAATTCCGACGGCTGGAAGTTCATGAAGCCCAGCGGAATCCAGCGGTGCGAGCCGTTGCGGAGGGGAAAATAGTAGACGGCCAAAAGAAGAATCAGGCTGACGCCGAACAGCAGGTAGCTGTTGCGTTTGAAAACGTGATAGGGCACCAGCGTGGCGGCCAGCATGGCGGGGACCGAGAGGACCAACCACACGACCTGCCGGTCGAAGAAGTCCCCGGCCCCGGCGAGCGCGTCGCCGTGGGCGATGCCCGACAGGCCGCACAGTGCCAACGAGACCGTGCAAAACACGATCGTCCACGGCAGCCGGCGAAACCACTCACGACGATTCACGAATTCGCCTCCCTGCGAAGTTCATGACGGTTTGAAGTTAATCGAAAAGTTTCGGATACGGTGCCACTGGCTCCGCCAGTGCCTTTTAAGTGGCGTTGACGTCTTCAACTCGCACTGGCGAAGCCACTGGCACCCGAAAATTGCAAGTTGACAGAACACTAGCCACTGACCACTCTTTTCTCAAGCCAAAATATCGTGCAGCACGTGGCCGTGAACGTCGGTCAGCCGCATGTCGCGGCCGGAGAAGCGGAAGGTCAGCTGCTCGTGATTCATTCCCAACAGGTGCAGCATCGTGGCGTGCAGATCGTAGATTTCGACGCGATTCTCGACGGCATGATAGCCGAATTCGTCCGTGGCACCATAGCGGATTCCCCCTCGAATCCCACCGCCGGCCATCCACAGCGAAAATCCCTGCGGATTGTGGTCCCGGCCGTTTTTGCCCTGCGCGAACGGGGTGCGGCCGAATTCCCCGGACCAGATCACGAGCGTCTCGTCGAACAATCCGCGGGCCTTCAAATCAGCCAGTAATGCGGCGATCGGCTGGTCCACAACGAGCGAATTGCGTTCGTGGCCTTCCTTGAGATTGTTGTGCTGGTCCCAGCGGTCGTGACCGACGTTGGGGCAGGTGAGCTCGATGAACCGCACGCCCCGCTCGACCAGCCGGCGGGCAATCAGGCACTGCGACGCAAAAATCCGCGTCTGCTCGAAATCGTGGCCCATGCCGTACATGGCTTGCGTCGCTAGCGTTTCGCCGCTGAGGTCCATCAGTTCCGGCACCGCCATCTGCATGCGGTAGGCCAGCTCGTAGTTGGCGATCGCTGACTCGAGTTGGTCGACATGACCCACGCGGTCGAGCGTGCCCGCATCCAGGCTTCGCATCAGCGCCAATTTGTTGCGCTGCAATTGGGGATTCTGTTCGCCCGGTTTGATATTCGCCACCGGCGGATTGGACGGTTTGAAGATCGATCCCTGATACGTCGCCGGCAGAAAACCGCTGTTGAAACAATCCAGCCCGCCGGGAGGAATCAAGCCGCCGTTGAGTACGATGAAGCCGGGCAGGTCCTGATTTTCACTTCCCAGACCATACGTCGCCCAAGCCCCCATACTGGGGCGCCCTTGGATGCCGTGGCCGGTGTGCAGAAAGTAATTGGCGTTCGTGTGTTCGGGAAATTGCGCGATCATGGAGTTGATCACGCACAGATCGTCGATGTGCCGGGCGACATTCGGGAACAGCGAACTGACCGGCAGTCCGCTTTCGCCGTGCTGCGTGAATTTCCAAGGGGACCGCATGACCTTGCCGACGGCGTCGAATTGCGTCGGCTCGACCTTGAGAATTGAATACGGGTCCTTGCCGTCATGTTTGTCCAGCGCCGGTTTGGGATCGAAGGTGTCGACTTGCGAAGGCCCGCCGTCCATGTAGAGATAGATCACGCTCTTCGCGCGGGGAGCAAAGTGTGGCTGCTTGGGGGCGAAGGGGTTCTTGTCGCTGGAAGCCGCCTGTGCGGCCGGCGAAGAATTTCCAAACAACGCCGCCAGTGCGACCGTCCCGAAACCGTTGGCGCAGCGCCGCAACATCTCGCGGCGGCTATGGGGTTGGTCGATAAATCGTCCGCAATGTGACATCAGCAGTCTCGGGGGTTCGGATTGGGAGGCGTCATCTCCATCTTAACCCACAGCGGCACGAGAACCAATTGCAACTGCCGACTGGGGGGCGAACCGCCGTCCGGGATCAAATCGTCAATTGCCGGTCTCGAGCGACGACGTTCCAGCGGTCGGCGACTTGGCCGCCGGCGATCACGACGACCTGTTTGTGCAGCGCCGACGTGGGACAGATGTGCTTGGGAATGGCCAACAGGATGTCCCCCGGCTGAAATTCGGCGGCGCGCTCGGTTTCGAGAACGAGGTGTTCCTCATTTTGCAGCACGGCCACGGCGTCGGGCAGGTCCGGGAACTGGCAGCGCCGGCCGGCGGGAGCGTCGGAATCGATCGCCTTGTAACCCAAATCGAGCGTGATGCGGTTTTCCGTCGGGCGGCTGATGACGCGGGTCAGCAAGGCCGTTGCCGGGGGAAAGACCAGATCGGGAAAGGCGGCCGTGTAGCCCGCATCGTTATACACACACGTGCCGGGGCTCAGTTCGATCGTGGGATCGTCCTTGGCCGCATAGACGGGAAACGACGCGGTACCGCCAGCGACGATACGGGGCACAGGCAATCCGTCGGCGACCAGCGCGTCGCGCATGGCAATCACTTTGGCCCATTCAACGTCGATCGCCGCTTGCCGTTCGTCGCGCGATTGCTGATGTTGATGCCCGTCGTAGACGTGAAAGCCGCCGGGGATCAGCCCCTCGGAATCGGCGATCAGGCGGTAGAGCTGCTGAGCCCGCTTTCCACAGGCAATTCCGGTGCGATGCTGTCCGGTGTCGACATCGAGCAGAACCTCGATCGTCGTCCCCGCTTCGGCCATCGCCCGGCTGAGCGCGGCAATGGGACCTTCGTGATCGGCGGTCACGGAAAACGTGACGTCGGGAAACTTGCGTCGAAACTCAACAGCCCGGGCGATGTTCGGACCGACGACGTTGTAGGCCAAAAAGATATCGCGGCAACCGGCTTCGGCGACCATCTCTACCTCGGCGAACGTGGCGCACTTTTGTTTCGTGATGCCTTGGGCGGCCTGGAGCTTGATGATCTCCGCCGTCTTATGCGTCTTACAATGCGGCCGCAACCGCGAGGCGTCACCGGCGATTTCGACCATGTGGCGGATGTTGTCATCCAGCAATTCGCTAAAGACGACCAGTGCGGGTGTGATGATGCTGCTGGTGTCGGTGATTTGGTAGCGTGGGTCCATGTTGGGCAACTCAGCTGTGCAGGGGCGTGAATTCACTCTCTGGCAAGATACTGGCCGCGGGCGGCGTACGCCAGTTCAAGGATGAGATTATCAGCGCACGTTCACCGTATATCGCGAGCCGAGCGAAAGAGAATGACACTGAACAACAAGAATAAAACACCGATAAACAAGCCGAATAGTCCATAATTTCGATCACGCGGTATCACAAAGAGTGCCGAGATCACAAAGGGTAATCCGGTCAGCACCAAGAAAACCGCCGACCAGAAGTAGATCTTTCGCGCGGCCGCATAATTCGCTGCCGTCGTGTGGGCAATGAGTTCCCACCGCGCGACGTCCTCTTCACAGCGATTGCGGCATGCGAGTAGCTGGCCCACTTCGGCATAGCAATCCGTGCATAATCCGCGATGGCAACTCTGACAAACGCCAATTGCTTCGGCGTCGCGGTGAAAAAAGCACCTCATGATGAGCAAACGCTCCTCTCGAAAAACCGTGGGAGTGAGCTGCAACGACGTCACCGGATTTCGTGGAGCGCGACGCGGAGTCCTGCCGCATCGCCGCCAGCCCAATCACGCCACGATACTCACCGGCAACAGGAAGTGCCAGTTGGCGGCGGAATGAGCCGCCGTTCGATCAGGAAATTTTGGCCAAGCGTGCATTATCTCAAGACGTATCATGAAAGGAGTCCCGTTCACGGGACTTTCCCCGCTGAAGGCGGGTATTAGGCCCGCCGTTTACGGCGGGACTGTGCGACGGAAAACAACGCATTGACTCAACCCTCGTTTACGGGGGTTCTCGATGCCAGGGCTTCAGCCATCGATGCTACTCGCAATCGCTGCAGCGAGAAGCTTCGTAAACGAGGCTCCGGGGGGCATGAGCAAGCCAACCAACCCGCCGTAAACGGCGGGCCTACTACCGCTGCG